>CAINKA010000039.1 GCA_903849835.1 uncultured Alphaproteobacteria bacterium | reverse complement strand
GCCCGAGTTGAGCTACGGGTGCAAAAAAACAAAACGTTTCGTCGCTTTCTTCGCTTCGCTCAGAGACGACTCACGCCGGGGCGAGCGGCGTAGCCTTCGCCCGCTACTCGCTCAAAATGCTTCGCATTTTGTTGTGCTTACGCACAACCACTCATAGCCCGAGTTGAGCTACGGGTGCAAAAAAACAAAACGTTTCGTCGCTTTCTTCGCTTCGCTCAGAAATGACTACAGGCTAATTGTCCTCAACCTGCTCCACCGCCTCCACCTCTGGAACGTAGTGTTTAAGCATGTTCTCAATCCCATTCTTCAAAGTGATTGTTGAACTTGGGCAGCCAGAACAAGAGCCTTTTAAAACTAGTCTCACAATTCCATCTTCAAAAGAGTGAAAAATAATATCGCCACCATCCATTGCTACTGCTGGTCGCACTTTGATTTCGATTAGTTCTTTGATTTGCTTTACGATGTCGCTGTCTTCTTCGTCAGATTCTTTTTGCACTTTTTGTTCGAACATTATCGGCTTTCCCGAAACGTAAAAATCCATGATTGTTGCCAGAATTTCTGCTTTGATTTTTGACCATTCTGATGCTGCTGATTTCGTCACGGTAATAAAATCGCGACCAAAAAAAATCCCTTCAATTCCAGAAATTTCAAACAATTGCAAAGCTAGTGGTGACTTGGTCACAGCCTGTTTTTGATTTTTAAATTCCGCAGTAGAATCTCCCAAAACAATTTGGCCATCCGGGATGAATTTTAGAGTTTGTGGATTTGGAGTTTCTTCGGTTTGGATGAACATAAAAAATTTTAGATTGCAGATTTTAGATTGCAGATTTCAGACAAAAAAAATCTAAAATCCTAAATCTAAAATCTAAAATTTCTTCAGCCACCAACTATCCACTGCTAGTGAATATTTCGGCTGAATTTTGGGAAATTGAAAAATGTCGCGATATAGAATTCTGTAAGTGCCGCTATGCCATTGTGGCACTGTGTAATAATTTTCAAGCATTCTTTGGTCTAGTTTTTGACAAAGATTTTTTAACTCATTTTTTGTTTTTGCGCGCGAAATTTTTGTCACTAAATTATCAACCAACTTATCGTCCAAACCAGCTAAGTTGCGACTTCCTTTAATGCTTTTTTGCGACGAATGGAAGTAAGAAAAAAGTTCATCTCCCGGAATTAGCGATTGCCCAAACACTCCAATCATCACATCAAAATCAAAATTATTTACTCGCGTCTGATATTGATTTTCCTCGACAAAACGAGTCTTCGCATCAATTCCAAGCTTGCGTAAATTTTTTACAAATGGCGCCACAACCATTTCAAAACTTGGCGTATCAATTAAAAATTCGATCGAAATTTTTTCTCCGTTTTTTGGATCAATTAATTTTCCATCAAGAATTTTGTAACCGGCTTCATCGAGAATTTTTTTAGCCGCTAAAAGGTTCTCGCGATTGAATCCATCGCCATTTGATTTTGGTAAAGAAAAATTTTTATGACCGAATTCTGAGTTCGCAAAATAGCTTTCGGTGCGCTTGTAAGAGTCATAAAAAATATGTTTTCGCAGCCATTCAAAATCGAAAGCGAAAGTGATTGCTTTGCGCAAAGCGAGGTTCTGAAATTTTTCGCGACGCAAATTTAAAATAAAAGTTTGCATCGGCGCAGGCAGGCTGTGCGGGATTTCGCGCTTGATTATTTCACCATTTTTTATCGCATCGATTTTGTAAGAATT
>CAINKA010000038.1 GCA_903849835.1 uncultured Alphaproteobacteria bacterium | reverse complement strand
GGAATAATATGCGTCTAATACAAAGAATTTGCTGGAATACAAAACAGTGGAAATTGCCATCGGGTTCAACAAATGAAAAAGGGTTTCCTGGTCAAAATAAATTTGCTCACGAAGAATGGAATTTTATCGGGTTGTTATTTTTTGTTTTAAGCTTGGATATTTTGCAGGATGCTCCGCAAGCAGAGAAATACAGTGTTCTTGACGAGGCGATGTATCGCCTTCGTTGCCATGGAAAAAGAAATATTCTGTTGCGTGAAAACAAACCTTACCAAAATTCTTTTCGTATTCCGCCTTATGACCTGTCGAAAAAATATGTTTTTCGTGTTGACGGAAATGGTTTTGTTGAGCCGAGTAAAATTCATGAAAATTCCGATCTGAATATTTTTTTTCTTGGCGGATCAACCACTGAATGTGAAACTGTTGATGAGTTGAATCGCTTCCCCTACCTAGTTGGAAGGCTTCTCGAAAAATCAACTGGCAAAAAAATCAATTCCTACAATGCCGGAAAAAGCGGTAATAGTTCGATTCACTCCGTCAATAATTTGTTGAACAAAATCGTGCCACTTCGTCCGCATATCGTGGTGCTTATGGAAAATATTAACGATCTCTCAACTTTGCTTTACGAAGCCACTTATTGGAATCAAAATAACAGCAGATCAAATCTCAGCTGCCTCAGTAAAAACAACGCTTCACTGCGTAATTTAGCAAATGAATGGGATGAATCTCCTTTTGTTGGAAAATTTTCTGATCCCGATCATCAAAAAAGAATCAAAGAGGAATATCGTCGGATTTTAAAATTATTTGTTGCCGTCACTAAAGCCAGCGGAGCCTTACCAGTGTTGATGACGCAAGCAAATAAAATTGAAAATAATCCAAATTTTACTACCAATCGTGGTGATAAAAATTTCAATCGCACTTATCGCAAACTTTATCTCGAGTTCAAAAATGTCATGATTCAAGTTGCGAAAGAGGAAGGTGTTATGCTTATCGATTTAGCGCGCGAGGTCAAAAATAATAACGAAAAATATCTTTACGATTCAGTTCATTTTAACAATGAAGGCTCGCAATTTGTTGCGAAAATTATTGCGAAAAAATTAGAGCCTGCCGTCAAACTCAAAAGAAAATAACATGTCACTCATAAAAGAACTTTGGGCTTTTTTAAAAAGTAGAAAAAAATTTTGGCTCTTGCCCATCATTTTTATCATGCTGCTCTTGGGGCTGTTAATCGTTGTAGCTCAAGGCTCTGCAGTCGCCCCATTCATTTACACTTTGTTTTAAATTCGAATGTACATCCTCGGCATCTCCGCTTTTTTTCACGACTCTGCTGCTTGCCTCATCAAAGATGAAAAAATTATTGCTGCAGCGCAGGAGGAAAGATTCACGCGCAAAAAACACGACGAATCATTTCCAAAAAATGCCATTCTTTACGTTTTAAGCGAAGCTGGAATTACGCTCGATGAAGTGGATCACATCGGCTTTTTCGAAAAGCCTTTCATCAAGTTTGAGCGTTTAATCGAAACTTATTTGGCTGAGGCTCCGCGCGGATTTAAATCCTTCGTCACCGCGATTCCGCTTTGGTTGAAGCACAAGTTGTTTTTGAAGGATACGATGATGAAAGAGCTTGCAGCTCTTAGTAATCAGGCATCAGGAGATAGGCGTCAGGCGATCGAAAAAAAACTCCTCTTCGCCGAGCACCACCAATCTCACGCCGCCAGTTGTTTTTATCCTTCACCATTTCGCGAATCGGCAATTTTGACGATGGATGGAGTTGGCGAATGGGCTACAACCTCAATTGCTCACGGCGTTGATAATAAAATCACCTTCCTCAAAGAAATTCATTTTCCGCATTCTCTTGGGCTGCTTTATTCCGCCATCACTTATTTCGCAGGCTTCAAAGTCAATTCTGGCGAATATAAAGTGATGGGGTTGGCGCCTTACGGTGAGCCGCTCTATGTTGATCTCATAAAAAGAAATCTTATCGATATCAAGGATGACGGCTCGTTCAAACTGAACATGGATTACTTCAACTATACGGTTGGTCTGACCATGACCAACAAAAAATTTGATGAACTTTTTGATCGTGCGCCGCGTAAATCCGAATCACAATTAACTCAATTCGAAATGGATTTGGCGCGCTCACTGCAAGATGTGGCGGAAGAGGTGATGCTAAAATTAGCGCGCACGGCGCAAAAAATTACCGGCAGTAAAAATTTAACTTTGGCCGGCGGCGTTGCTTTAAATTGTGTTGGTAATGGAAAAATTTTACGTGAAAAAATCTTTGAAAATCTTTGGATTCAACCTGCCGCGGGAGACGCAGGAGGCTCTTTAGGAGTAGCTCAAACGATTTATTATCAGCATCTAAATCAGCCGCGAAAATGTTACGAATCGGGCCGCGATAATATGAGCGGCGCTTATCTCGGAAAAAAATTCAGCAACGAAGAAGTAAAAAAATATCTCGATTCCGTCGGCGCAAAATATTTCCAAATCAGCGACGAGAATGAATTTTTTGAAATTGTTGCGACTGCTCTGGCTGAAGAAAAAATTATCGGTTGGCATCAGGGTCGTATGGAGTTCGGCCCGCGCTCTTTGGGCGCTCGTAGCATTCTTGGTGATGCGCGTAGTCCTAAAATGCAATCAGCAATGAATTTAAAAATAAAATATCGCGAGAGTTTTCGTCCTTTTGCACCAGCGGTTTTGAGAGAAAAAGTTGCGGATTATTTTGAGCTCGATTGTGACTCGCCCTACATGCTTTTCGTAGCTCCGGTAAAAAAAGAAATTACCAAAAAAATTACCGCTGCTGAAGAAAAACTTTTTGGCATCGAAAAGCTTAACATTACGCGCTCAACGCTTCCAGCGGTTACCCACGTTGATTATTCTGCCCGCATCCAAACTGTTGACGAAAAAACCAATCCGAGATTTTTTAATCTGATAAAAAAATTTGAAGAAAAAACCGGTTGCGCTGTTTTAATTAACACTTCGTTTAATGTACGCGGTGAGCCAATCGTCCATTCTCCAGAAAATTCTTTTCAATGCTTTATGCGCACTGAAATTGACATGTTGGCGATCGAAGATTTCATTCTTTACAAAAAAGATCAGCCTGATTTTTTTGATCAGCAAGATTGGAAAAAAATTTATGAACTTGATTGATGAATAAAAAACACACACATCACCAGCCATCTTCTGGCGCGCATCGCCACAAGTTGAAGAAAAAAATCGGGCTATTTTACAAGATTATCGCCTCAGTCGTGCTGATTGTTTTTCTACTTTTAGGTTATTTTGTAATTCTGGTTTCAACCGAGCCAAAATCCATTCCATACGTTACTGAAAAAATTGAAGCATCACTCAAAGAAAGGTTTGGGAATGATGTCACTCTAGGCGATAGCAGCATCACCTTCACGCGATATGGAACTCTAAAAGTCGCAGTTTCTAATTTGCAAATCCTCTACACCTCTCAAAAAATTTCGGAAAAACAGGTTTTTATAATTCCGAAATTGGAAAGCGAATTCTCGTTGTTCAATATTTTACTGCTGCGCTTTCATCCAACAAAAATCAAAATTTTTAATCCAGAAATTGCGCTCGATGATTTGCAAAAATTACAGCAAGAGCCAGATGAAAAATCTATCGATCAAACAGACCACCTAGCCTTGATAATGAAGTTCTTGTCGTCGATTCGAAAAGGCAAAATTCCAATTAAAAATTTTGAAATCGAAAATGCAAAATTGCTGATAAAAGATGCGGAAGATCCTAGTAAAATCAGTAAAGAAATTTTTATTAAAAAATCACAAATTCGTATTTTGGTGAAAGGCGAAGTGTTAAATATTTCGTCAGTAAATGTTGTAAATTTTGACTCCAAAAAAAGTGACGTTGATCTAAATTCCAATTGCCAATTGTCGAAGCATGATGGTTTAAAATGCGATTTATTGCTTGGAAATTTTTCTGCCAATTCTATTTCCAATTTTCATTCAAGCCTTGGCCAGCTTGCTCAAATCGATGCCTCATTTAATGCCACAGCTTCATTTTTACTCAAAGATGGTGAACTAAAAAATTTACTTTTTGAAGCGAATGCCAATCGCGGCAGTTTTGAATTTCCAGATTTTTTTGGTCAAAAAATGAATTTCAACGACCTGAAAGTGAAAGGAGAATATGACGATAGGTTAGGAATTTTAGATCTTTCCGAAATCAAAGTTGATTTTGCAACAGCGGCGCCAATCCAGCAAAATAGCGATCCCGAAGCGCATATGGCGATGTCGCTTTTAATTTCAGATTTCAAAAATCCGATAAATAAAAAATTAGATTTCTACATCAAATTGCAAAATGTGCGCAATGACGAGCTGGAAAAATTTTGGCCAGTTTCTCTGCATGAACACGGTATCAGAAATTGGGTGACGACGCATGTGAAGGGCGGGATGATCAGAAATGCCTACGCCAAGTTTTCACTGCGCCAAGACGAGCTGAGCAAGCATTTAAACAGCATGAATTCGGAAATAATTTTCTCCGATTTTAATCTCGAATATAGCAAAGATTTTCCATCAATCACGAATGTTTCTGGGGTTGCTAGCTTCACAAAAGATTCGATGAAAATTTCCATTTCGAACGGAAATGTTTTGAACAGTAAAATTTCCGAAGGTTTGGTTGCGATCGATGATTTTCACTCTCCGATCACAACTCTAAAAATTTCCGGCAAGTCCCAAGGCCATGCAGCTGATAGCTTCAAGCACATTGATCATAAATCACAATTCGCAACTGATATTGAAAAATATTTAAACGGCGATTCGCAAAATGATTTCGATATTCGCATTCCCCTCAATCAGGAAATTAATTTAAAAGACATTTACCTCGCAGCAAATTCAACAATTTCTGGCCTGAATACGGAATATGTAAAAGGCGGAATGATTGCCCATGTGAAAAAAGATTTTGGTAAAAATAATTTTATTGCGAATATTGATTTAACCGCGACAGAGTTGAGCGCAAAGGCTTTTGATCTTGAAAAAAAATCTAACATTGAATCTGGTTTGGATTTTATAATTTCCGTAAAAAATCCAGAAAAAATTACGCTAAAAAATATTTCTTTGTGGAAAAAAGAAGAAGAAAAAATTGACGAAACAAAAATTCAGAAGAAAAAAAGTCTAGCAGAAAAATCTGCAGAGCCAAAAATAATTACGTCAAAAATTATTGGCGACGCTGAGTTTGAAACCGCGCCATTTCTAGTTAAAAGCGTTAATCTAAAAAATAATAATTTTGGAAAAAATAATTACGAAATTTCTTACAAAGCGGATTCAAAAACTTCTGCGCAAAAACTTTTCGTCAAAGGTCAGCAATTAAATTTTGCATCTTTAATCGAGCAAAAATTTTTCCAAAATCAAAGTGGTGAAAATAATTTTAAAAATTCCAGCATTCAAATTGCGGTAAATAATTTTGCATTGCTGAGAAATAAATCTTTAAAAAATCTCTATCTTTCTTTGGATTGCATAGAGGATTTGTGCTACAAAGGTGTGGTTAAAGCCGGTTATGGCAAAAAGCAGTTTCTAAATTTTCGAGTCGCAAAAAAACTCAAAGAAAAATTCGCAACAGTCGATGGACGAATCACCGATGTCGGATATTTGGCGGAAGCTTTAGGAGTTTCAAACGTGATTTCTGCTGGAGATGCGCGCATAAAAATGCGAGGAAAAATAATCGACAAAAAGAAAATTTTGGAAGGCGAGGTAGTGATTGACAGCAATATCACGATCTATGAAAGCCCAACAGTGAAGCGACTTTCCAAGAATAATCTTTTTTCAGCAATCAAAGATAAAATTTTTTCCAGCGAAAAAACAACTTTCGATTCGGTAAAAATTGAATTCGAATCCCAAGATAAAATCCTCAGCATCAAATCCCTCATCGCCAATAATTACAAAATCGGAATCACCGCAAAAGGTTCTGTAAATCTCAAAGATGACAGCTACGAATTCAAAGGAATGATCATCCCAGGATTCCTCATCAACAACCTCTTCGGCATCGGAAAAATTCCATTAATCGGCGGTGTCATTAGCGGTATTTTGACGGGAGGCGAGGGCGGAGGTTTGTTCGGAATTCACTACACTTACAGCAAGAAAAAAACCGACAAGGAAGCGGTGTTTGAGACGAATAAAGTTGCGGCATTTGTGCCGGCTACGATTCAGAATTTGTTTGAGTAGCTGCATCGGCTTCGTCCCGAATTCATTTTATCATCATCCCACAAACTCTCGCCACGTCATCCCGAACTTGTTTCGGGATCTATTAAATCTTGCCTTCTTTTTCGTAATTTTATCAACTGCAAGCGACCTCATTCTTGGTCACCACTTCCTTCTTAACTCAACTTAAAAATCACAAAAATTATGAAAATTAAATCAATTGCCATCATTGCGTCTTTGCTGCTTTTATCCGCTTGCCACACTTGGAGAGTGACTGCTGCAAATTACAATTTACCAATTTCTGTTTCTAAAGATCCGTCCAAAACTGGTGAGGCTTGCACCAACTCAACAATTTTATCTTTTTTTTATTCAAACCAAGATTTGACGGTTGAAAAAGCAAGGCGCGAAGCTGACATCAAGGAAATCGTTAGTATCGAATTTGAAACTAAATTTCTTTATCCGCTTTTCTTCAAAAAATGTGTAATTGTCCGCGGGAATTAATTTTTTAATTTCGTTTTTTACAAAAAACCGGCGGCTCAAACAACCGCCGGTTTTTTTGC
>CAINKA010000037.1 GCA_903849835.1 uncultured Alphaproteobacteria bacterium | reverse complement strand
TGCCTCGAATCATGCTTCGCCCTTCGACAGGCTCAGGAGGCTCAGCATGACATTTGTGGTTAGCAAATATTTGGTCTTCAGCCGTAAAAAATCATAATTTTTTAAGCAACAGCATCGCCACTAACATTCGGAATAAAACTCGCTGCGCTCGCTGTTGACGTGGTTTGCGACGAGGCTTTTCTAATCTCTTTTCCTGCTAGTAAATCTTTAATTTCATCGCCGCTTAGAGTTTCATATTCCAGCAAAGCTTTCGCTAATGTTTCGAGGTCAGATTTTTTTTCTGCAAGAATTTTTTTCGCTTTGACCAGCGCTTCATCGACGATGCGGCGCACTTCTTCGTCAATAATTTTTCCAGTTTCTTCGGAATAAACTTTGTTCGCTGCGTAGAATCTTGAACCCTCATCTTCAGCGTAATCAATCGTTCCAACCTTGTCACTCAAGCCCCAACGCGTCACCATGTTGCGCGCCATATTGGTGGCTTGCGAGATGTCAGAGGAAGCTCCCGTCGTAACTTTTTCGTAGCCGAAAATTAATTCTTCAGCAGCGCGTCCACCCATCGCCACGATGAGATCGTCGTGGAGTTTGGCGCGAGTGATCGAGAAACGATCAGTTTCAGGAAGGCGCATGACGAGACCAAGAGCGCGGCCGCGCGGGATGATTGTCGCTTTGTGGATTGGATCAGAATTCGGGCAATTAATCGCGGTGATGGCGTGTCCCGACTCGTGGTAAGCCGTTAATTCTTTTTCCGATTTTTGCATCACCATCGATTTTCTTTCCGCGCCCATCATGATTTTATCTTTGGCCTCTTCAAGATTTTGCATCGTCACCATTTTTTGACCATGACGCGCCGCCATTAGAGCGCCTTCATTCACGAGGTTAGCAAGATCAGCGCCGGCAAATCCGGGAGTTCCGCGCGCAACGGTTTTGATGTCGATATCTGCTGCGGCAACAATTTTTTTGAGGTGGACGGCAAGGATTTGTTCGCGCCCGAGAATGTCTGGATTTGGAACTGTGACTTGGCGATCGAAACGCCCTGGGCGAAGCAGGGCGCGGTCCAAAACGTCGGGGCGATTTGTCGCGGCGATAATTACGACGCCTTCATTTTCAGAAAAGCCGTCCATTTCGACGAGCAATTGGTTGAGGGTTTGTTCGCGCTCATCATTGCCTCCACCAACACCGGAGCCGCGGTGACGGCCGACTGCATCAATTTCATCGATGAAAACAATGCAAGGCGCAGATTTTTTTGATTGCTCGAACATGTCGCGAACACGGCTGGCGCCCACGCCGACGAACATTTCAACAAAGTCAGAACCTGAGATTGAAAAAAATGGAACTCCTGCTTCGCCAGCAATGGCGCGGGCAAGCAAGGTTTTTCCCGTTCCCGGTGATCCGATCAACAAACAACCGCGCGGAATTCTGGCGCCGACATCGGTGTATTTTTTTGCATCCTTGAGGAAGTCGACGATTTCGGTAAGCTCTTGCTTTGCCTCGTCAATTCCAGCGACATCAGCGAAAGTGATTTTGGTTTTGCTTTCCTGCAAAAGCTTTGCGCGTGATTTTCCAAAACCAAAAGCACCTCCCCGTCCTCCGCCAGAAGCACCGCGAGCAAAAAATATCCACAGAGCGATCATGATGATGAAGGGCAACAATCCGAGAATTCCGGAAATTATTTTTTCTGATTTTGAAACCAGTGGAACCGCATTAATTTCAACGCCCTTTTCTTGCAATTTTTCGACGAAATTTGGGTATTCGGGAAGGTAGGTGTAAAACTGCGTTCCATCTTTTAATTTTCCGATGAGATCTGAACCTTTAATGTCAACTTGAGTTACTTCGGCAGCGTCAACTTTTTTCATCAATTCGCTGAAAGTCATTTTGCGTCCAGCTATGCCATCTGGACCTCCAACGATGCTTGAGATCGTCATCACAACAACAAAAATAATCAGCCAAGTAAAAAAATTTTTTCCAGAATTTTTCATGAAAATGAATTAGAATTGATGAGAAAATTAACTTATGAATGAAGGAAAAATATACAAGCTTAGAGCCTGTCTAATTCAAGAAACCAATGATCAAAAAGTATAAAAATCAATGTCATGCTGAGCTTTGATGGGTAAAATCTTTAAGCGTTATTTGGGTTTAAAAAATATTGCGCTTCGATTTTTTAAAAATTTTAAGCAATAAAAAACCCGCCAGATCAATTAAGATTTGGCGGGTTTTGCGTTTTCAAAATGTAAACTCAATGCAACTTGTAGACTTGGCGACAACCTACTCTCACTAGCCATAAAGACTAAATACCATCGGCGCGACATGTGTTTCACTTGCGAGTTCGGAATGTATCGAGTGGTTCCACACCGCTATCTTCACCAAGTCAACAAGTGGCATTGAAAAAGTCGTAAGTCGATAGTCGTAAGTTGTAAGTCAAACCGAAAATCGGATAACTTACGCCCTACGCCTTACTCCTTACGCCTTTCATTGATAACTAGAGATACCTGCAAATTCATTGTGTTTATCTTCAAGCAAACCTTCTGACTTAAATATGCGGATTTATTCCACACATAGTTCAAAAAATAAGCCAATCGGGTAATTAGTACTGGTTAGCTCAGAGCGTTACCGCCCTTACACACCCAGCCTATCAACGTGGTAGTCTACCACGACCCTAATAGGGAAAACTTGTTTTGAGGGAGGCTTCCCACTTAGATGCTTTCAGCGGTTATCCCGTCCATACTTAGCTACCCAGC
>CAINKA010000036.1 GCA_903849835.1 uncultured Alphaproteobacteria bacterium | reverse complement strand
CATGAAGTTTTTTTACTGCTGCAGCAACAATTTCTGCTGAAGATTTTTTTTCAGAAAAATTTTTATCAATTTCTTTAACTATCGCGGAGCCAACAACCACGCCGTCTACACCTATTTTAGAAAATTCTCTCGCTTGATCTGGAGTTTGAATTCCAAATCCAATTACAATTTTTGAGTTAGAAACTTGGCGTAAATTTTGTAAGTTTTTTTTATTCTCCGAAACCTTTGCTGACTTGGTTCCGGTGATTCCAAGCATTGAAATTAAATATAAAAATCCACTGCTTTTTTCTGCGATTTTTTTGGCGCGATTTTGATTTGTTGTTGGTGCTATTAAGCCAATTAAATCTAGTGAAGATTTTTTTACTGCAGCGGAGATCTCCTCATTTTCTTCGAGAGGTAAATCAACAATTAAAGCCCCATCGACTCCTGATTTTGCTGCTTCCGTAAAAAAATCAGCAACTCCAAATTTTAAAATTGGGTTGTAGTAGCTCATAAAAATTAGCGGCGTTTTTTGATCTGTTTTTCGGAATTCTTTCGCCATTGCTAAAGTTTTTTTAAGGCTCATGCCACCAGAAATAGCGCGCTTTGCGGCGGTTTCGATGATTGGTCCATCTCCGGCTGGATCAAGAAATGGCACGCCAAGTTCGATAATGTCTACACCCGCTGATGGCATGGCTTTAAGCAGTGCAAGAGAAGTTTTATAATCTGGATCGCCGGCGCAAATATAAGCAACGAATGCGCATTTTTTTTTGTCGTGCAATTCTTGAAATTTTTTTTCGATTCGTCTCACAATTTTACTCCAAAATATTTTGCTACGCTGTTGATATCCTTGTCTCCTCGGCCCGAAAGATTTACCACGATGCTTTGTTCTTTTTTCATTTTTTTTGCTAATTTGCAGGCATAGGCGATGGCATGAGATGACTCTAGGGCTGGAATAATTCCCTCAGTTTTGCACAAAAGTTGAAAAGCTTCCAATGCCTCGTCATCAGTGGCGCTAACGTAGTTCACGCGTTTTATCGAATGCAAATAAGCATGCTCGGGACCAATGCCGGGATAGTCTAAGCCGGCCGAAATGGAATGCGCATCCTGCACTTGCCCATCTTCATTTTGTAAAAAATAAGTTTTATTTCCGTGCAACACAGCAACGCTTCCAGCCGCAATTGACGCGGCATGAGAGCCGCTCGTCAAACCTTTCCCCGCAGCTTCTACGCCAAACATTTTTACATCATCATCGATGAATGGATGAAATAATCCGATCGAATTTGATCCACCTCCAATGCAAGCCACAAGCGCATCCGGCAACTTTCCTTCATATTTTAAAATCTGCTTTTTTACCTCTTTTCCGATCACGCAGTGAAAGTCGCGAACCATCTCAGGGTAAGGGTGCGGACCGGCAGCTGTGCCAAGTAAATAGTAGGTATTTTCTGCGTTAGAAATCCAATCGCGCATCGCTTCATTGATGGCATTTTTCAAACTTTTGGAACCGCTTTCAACCGGCACCACTTCCGCCCCCAAGAGCTTCATGCGAAAAACATTTTGCGCCTGTCTTTCAACATCTTTCGCGCCCATGTAAATCGTACAAGGAAGAGAAAAAACCGCACAAACAGTTGCGGTTGCGACGCCATGTTGACCAGCTCCCGTCTCAGCAATGATGCGCTTTTTCCCCATTTTTTTAGCGAGTAAAATTTGCCCGATGCAATTGTTGATTTTGTGTGAGCCGGTGTGATTTAAGTCCTCGCGTTTGAGGTAAATTTTTGCGCCGTTAATTTTTTTAGTGAGCTGTGAAGCGAGATATAACGGGCTTTCACGGCCGACATAGTTTTTCAAATAATAGGCAAATTCTTTCTGAAATTTTGGATCTTTTTTAGCTTTTTTGTAAGCCTCTCCAAGCTCCAACACAGCTGGCATCAAGGTTTCAGCAACATAGCGTCCGCCAAATTGGCCGAATTTTCCGCTATCATTTGGTTGGTTGTAAGTCATCTGAGAGGTTGGGTGGAATTAGAAATGGTAAGGCGTCGAAAGCTAAAAGCGGTTAAATCTTTTTCTACAATTTTTTTAGAAGTTCGGGTTGACAGAAGAATTTCCTTCCATAATTTTCCCATGAATTTCCATATTTTTCCAAATAATCCAAAATTTCTCCAGTGGCGTTATTTCTCTCTGCTTTCACAAATAAAATCGATGCAAAGGGTCGCGTATCAGTGCCTCCACAGTTCCGCGCGTCTTTGGTGAATCCAGAATTTTCTGGGATGATCGTGTACGAATCTTTCACCAACGATTGCATCGAGGGCTGTGACATTGAGCGCATTCGCAAGCTTTCCGAATCAATCGACAAGCTCGATCAATTTTCTGAAGAGCGCGATTCTCTAGCGGCAGCGCTGCTTGGCGCTTCGGTGCAACTTACAATCGATGCTGATGGTCGTGTGATTTTGCCTGAATCAATGCTTAAAAAAGTGAAGATCAAGTCTACAGTCACCTTCGTTGGCAAGGGTTCGATTTTTGAAATTTGGCAGCCAGAAAAATTTGAAGAGCACATGGTGAAAGCCAAAAAAGGCGCGAAGGAAAAGCTCAATCTTTTGAAGGTGGTGAGATGAATAATTTAAAATTTCAAACTTATCCCCATAGGCCGGTTTTACTCAAAGAAGTGATTGAAAATCTCGCTCCAAAAAAAGATGAAATTTATCTCGATGGAACTTTTGGTGCAGGGGGATATTCGCAGGCCATTCTTGAATCCGCAGCATGTCAGCTTTATGCAATTGATCGCGATGAATCAGCAGAAAAATTCGCAGAAAAATTAACAAAAAAATTTGGAGAAAATTTTATTTTTCTGCGCGGAAAATTTTCTGATTCGCAAAAACTTTTAGCAGAAAAAAATGTTGCGAAGCTAGATGGGATGGTGTTCGACATCGGTGTGTCATCAATGCAATTCGATGATAAATCGCGCGGATTTTCTTTCGATTCTGACGCGAAGCTCGACATGAGAATGGATCAAAAAAATTCCCTCAGCGCTTTTGAAGTTGTTAACGAGGCCAGCGAAGAAGAGCTCGCACGCATCATCAAAGAATTTGGTGAAGAGCCAAAAGCAAAAAAAATTGCCAAAAAAATTATCACAAAACGTGCTGAAAAACCGATCACAACTTGTCGCGAATTGGCCGACATTGTGCGCTCCTTTTACTTCGGCTATTTCAAAACCGATCCGGCGACAAAAACTTTTCAAGCGTTGCGAATTTTTGTTAATCAGGAATTGGATGAACTTAAAGGCGCCTTGGCCTCATCGGTTACTCTGCTAAAAAAAGGCGGACGTTTAATCGTCGTTTCTTTTCACTCTCTCGAGGACCAAATCGTCAAAAATTTTCTCAAAAAAGAATCGGGTGCAGACCAAGTTGTTTCGAGATATCAGCCCGAAATTCAGCAAGGGAATTCAGTAAAAAATTTTCACGTAATAACCAAGTCAGCGATTTCTCCGACCGAGGAAGAAATCGCCGCCAACCCTCGTGCGCGCTCAGCGCGTATGAGGGTTGCGATTAGAATTTAATCCCGACTCTCGCTTCGCTAGTTTTTGTTCTGACGCACTACGCGTCGTCGGGCAGCGCGTATGAGAGTCGCAGTTAAACTGTAATTTAAAAATGAAAGAATTTTGGCAATCATTAAATAAATTTTACTTCGCAAATTGCGCGCTAGTTGCGTCAGTTGTGCTTAGTATTTTGTTGATGTTTGTGGTCCAATTTAAAGTTGAAGCTTTGCAAGATGGAGTCGTAAAAACCGAAAATGAAATCGCTGCTTACGAAGATGAAATTCAGCTTTTGGAAGTTGAATGGGTTTATCTCACAAGGCCGGAAAGGCTTCGTATTCTAGCCTCACGCTATTTAGAAAATAACGGCTATGCACTTGCTAGCCAAATCAAAGATGAAGAAAAATTAGAAAAATATTACTTCGCGAATTACCAAAAAGTTGAAGCAAAAGAAGTGGCCGAAAATGCAGAAAGTCAAGTTGCGCAAAGTCTTTCCTTTTAATTTTTCTCTGCCTTTTTCGCGATGTCTCTGCGCACAAATCCCTCTTTCCAATCAATCAAATCGACAGCCTCGTAGGCCTTATCCCGCGCGGATTTGAACGAGTTTGATTCGGCGACAATGTTCAAAACCCGTCCGCCATTTGCTAAAATTTTTCCGTCTTTTTTTATCGTGCCGGCGTGAAGAATTTTTACGTTTGGAATTTTTGCAGCTGCTTCCAAACCATTGATTTCACTGCCTTTTTCGTAGTTTTCGGGATAGCCATTTGAGCACATCACGACGCAAACCAATTTTTTTTCGACGTCAAATTCGATTTGAAATTGGTCGAGATTTCCGTCAATTGCGGCTTCGATTAATGCAACGAAATCGGATTTGATTCGGGGTAGAATAACCTGTGTTTCAGGGTCTCCAAAGCGTACGTTGAACTCCAAAAGTTTTGGTCCGTTTTTGTCGATCATCAAGCCAGCGAATAAAATTCCGCGGAATGGCGCGCCAGCATTTTTAAGGCCGCGTAGCGTTGGAACGATGATTTCGGCGATAATTTTTTTCTCCATTTCGGCGTCGATGAAAGGTGAGGGGGCGAAGGTGCCCATGCCGCCTGTGTTCGGACCGGTTTCATTTTCGCCGACTTTTTTGTGATCGTGAGCGAAGCCCAAGGGGATAAAATTCGGAATAAAGTTTTTTCCGTCGCAAAGCACGAAATAGCTGGCTTCAAAGCCGTCGAGAAATTCTTCGATGATTATTTTTTTTCCGCCCTCGCCAAATTTTCCAGAGAGAATTTCTTTGATCGCAATCTCAGCTTCCTGCAAATTTTGTGGAATGATTACACCCTTACCAGCAGCGAGTCCGTCGGCTTTAACAACGCAAGGAAATCCTAATTTTTTAGCAAATTCAGCGGCGCTTTTTTCATCTAAAAAAGTTTCGTAAGCAGCAGTCGGCACGCCATTTTCATCTGCAATTTTTTTCATAAAAATTTTT
This sequence comes from uncultured Alphaproteobacteria bacterium, assembly GCA_903849835.1. Taxonomy (GTDB): domain Bacteria; phylum Pseudomonadota; class Alphaproteobacteria; order Rickettsiales; family UBA1997; genus UBA2645. The sequence continues at coordinate 427 of CAINKA010000036.1, read as the reverse complement.
GAACCTTCAAGCTGTGCCGCAAATTTTGAAGGTCCGAAAACGCGAATTTTATTTTTTTCTAAATCATCAACAAGTCCTTCAACCAAAGGCTGTTCCGGCCCTACAAAAACAAAATCAATTTTCTCGCGCTGACAAAAATCGATAATTTTTTGATGCTCATTTTGCTTGATTGAATCGACGATTTCTGCGATCGCAGCAATCCCAGCATTACCCGGAAGTGCGAAAATTTTTACTTCTTGCGGCGATTTTTTAAACTGTTCACAAACCGCATGTTCTCTGCCTCCAGAGCCGATTACTAAAATTTTTTTCATGAAAGGAATTTTTATGATTTAAGATTTAGGATTTAGGATTTAGGATTTGTAGCAAACAGTCTATACCAAACCTGATTCAAGAAACCGATTGATTAAAATTACAAAAAACCTCGATG
>CAINKA010000035.1 GCA_903849835.1 uncultured Alphaproteobacteria bacterium | reverse complement strand
GACAGGCTCAGCATGACATCACGGGAGAAGAGAATAATTTTAAAAAATGAAAAAAAATAATTTCACCTACCGCATCTACTACGAAGACACCGACGCCGGCGGCGTGGTTTATTACGCTAATTATCTAAAATTTTTTGAACGGGCGCGCACTGATTTTTTGCGCACTCTTGGCATTTCACAATCCGAACTTTCGCAAAAAGAAAACTTGGTTTTCGTCGTCAGAAAATGCGAAGTGGAATATGTTTTTCCGGCACGACTTGATGATGAAATTGAAGTGTCAGTTGAGATAAAAAAAATTTCCGCCGCATCGATTTCGATGGAACAAAAAATGACAAAATTTGGAAAAATTTTATCAACCCTAAACATAGACCTAGTCTGCGTTGCAGCTGATAATTTTAAACCAAAAAAAATCCCTTCATCCATTTCGTCATCCTTGGACAGAAAGGCCGAGGATCTCGTGAGTTTTAACTCTGCAACTAAAACTCGGGAGATCCTCGACGCTGCGCGCCAAGGATGACGAAATGTAACAAATAATTATTTCGATGTTCGATAACTTCTCCTCCAAAATCACAACAATTTTTGATAAAATTTCCGGTAAGAAATTTATTTCGGAAGACGATTTAAATTTAACGATGCGAGAAATTCGCATTGCGCTTTTGGAAGCCGACGTTTCTCTTCCGGTCGCAAAAGATTTTATCGAAAAAATTAAGGCTGAAGCCTTGGGACAACAGGTTGTAAAGAGCGTCTCTGCTGGACAGATGATCATTAAAATTCTTCACGATGAGTTGGTAAAATTGCTCGGCGGAGAAAAATCGGAAATTAATTTTAACGCCCGCCCTCCGATTGTGATTTTAATGGTCGGTTTACAAGCGTCAGGAAAGACCACGACTTCCGGAAAACTTGCGCTGCGTTTAAAAAATAAAAATCACAAAAAAGTTTTATTAGCATCGCTTGACACCTACAGACCAGCGGCTCAAAAGCAGCTAGAAATTTTAGCACAAAGAATTTTTTCCGATTCTTTGGAAATTATTCCCGAAGAAAATCCACTCGAAATCACGAAACGTGCTTTGCAAAAATCAATCGATGGCGGTTACGAAATTTTAATTTTAGACACTGCTGGTCGCACCGCGATCAACGAAGAAATGATGCAAGAATTATGCAGCATCAAATCCATCGCCAACCCTACGGAAATCTTGCTCGTCGTTGATGCGATGATTGGCCAAGATGCGATAAATGTTGCGAAAAATTTTAACGAAAAATTAGCGCTTACCGGAATTATTTTGACGCGTTTAGACGGAGATTCTCGTGGCGGCGCTGCTCTCACGATGAAGGCCGCCACCAATTGTCCGATCAAATTTATTGGCGTTGGAGAAAAATTAGAAGAGCTCGAGGAATTCAATCCAGACCGCATTGCCTCTAGGATCGTCGGCATGGGCGACGTTGTTTCTCTAGTTGAAAAAGCGCAGGAAATTTTCGATATTTCTGAGATGGAAAAATCTGCAAAAAAAATGCAGAAAGGTCAGTTCGATCTCAACGATTTGCTGTCACAAATTCGCAACATGAAAAAAATGGGAGGGATCAGCAACATCCTGAGTCTCTTACCCGGAGCCGGTAAAATTAAAGATCATTTGGGGAAAATTGGCGGCTTTGAAAAAGAAATAAAATTGCAAGAAGCACTGATTTTATCGATGACAGAAAAAGAAAAAAATAATCCGGATATTTTAAATTCCTCTCGAAAACATCGCATCGCAAAAGGTGCTGGAAGCACGATTCAAGAGGTTAATCGCTTGCTAAAAAAATATAAACAAATGCAAAAAATGATGAAAAAATTTGGAAAAATTGATCCGAAAAAAATGCAAGAAATGATGGGATAAACTTCTCGATGTGCCGAAGCATGCTTTGACAAGCTCAGCATGGCAAATTGCTAAATGTTAAATGACGAAATATGCCCTCAATTACCCAATCCAGAACCCTGCCCCACAAAGCTCGACACTTGTACGACCTAGTGATGGATATCGAAAAATATCCAGAATTTTTACCTTGGTGTAGGCAAGCAAAAATCATCGAAAAAATTTCCGAAGAAAATTTGCGCGCTGATTTGTTAATTAATTTTAAAAACTTTTTCGAAAAATATCGCTCTGACGTCAAGCACGGCGAATCAAGCTCTGGCGACTATTTCATCGATGTCGTGGCAATCGAAGGTCCGTTTAAAAATTTGGTAAATAAATGGAAATTTCGTGAATTGGATGGTGAAAAATGTGAGGTAGGATTTTTTATCGAGTTCGAATTTCACTCGGTTTTTTTAACAAAAATGATCGGCGGAATTTTTGCAAAAGCAGCGGAAAAGATGATGATGGCGTTTGAAAAAAGGGCGGCGGAAGTCAATCAGTCTGCGTAACTATTTCCTCAAAGAATATTTTTCCGCATTAAAAATATCACTCTTCACAACTGACAATCTGTGCTTCGCCTCAATCCCCAGAAGCGCCTGAAACACATCATTTAACACTGCTCGCGAGGAATAATAGCCGTGCCCCAAACCAAGCGATGGATCATCAATTAGACTCACATTTACAGCATCCATATCTTCCAGAGCGATGCATGCACCCAGCCTTTCATTTTTGTTGAAAGTTTTTGAAACGCTCATCGCCTTGTCATTGTTGGAACAATAAAGCGTCACGTGATTGCTGATTGATTTTATATTTTTGGAAATAGCTCTGAACTCAATGATATCAAAGTCGGGAGCGTTTAGAAAAAGCTCATTAATAAAAACTTTTTTCGGATTTTCTTCGTTTAATTTTTTTAATGCCGGAAGCACAACTTGATGTCCCATCGAATGAACCAGCAAATTAATTTTGATGTTTTCACCTTGCAATTTGAGCAGAAAATTTTTGAAAAAATCGATCGATAATTTCGCGTTAGAAAAATTATTTTCATAAGTTTTATTCAGCATCGCATCTTCCAGAAAGCCGTCTTTAGCTCCTGCGGGCCAAGTGAATAAAATAATCGGACCTTGATATTTTAAGTCGTAAGCGATTTGTGAAGCGCGAAGAATTGCTTCTTGGTAGCGAACGTTAAATCCATGAACGAAAACTAGTGGCGTGCGTTTTGTTTTTTTAATCGCATCAATCAATTCAGACTCTTGCAGAGTTTTTGTTTCTAAAATTTTGAAGTAATTATCGGAAGATTGTCGCGCATCTTTTGCGAAAGTAATTTCTCCGATATTGTGATTTTTCGGAACGTTAATTTTACAAATTCCGCTTTGTAATTTTGAATCAGCATCAACTCCAAACCCGTCATCGGCGCAGCTAAAGGCGTTATTTTTTGCCTTGCGATTGGTCACAACAAAAACATTTATCGCTTTGCTATCGTTAAAATCTTCTTTGAAATATTCGCTCCAAATCGGCTTTAATTTTTTTTGTAGCTCTTCGTTATTTCCTAGATTTGTGCAAGAAGTTAGGAAGGAAAAAGCTAAGAAAATTGGGATTATTTTTTTCATAAAAAAATTCAGTGTCATGCTAAGCTTATCGAAGCATGACTATAAGCATGTGCCACGAATCATGCTTCGACAAGCTCAGCATGACGTCAAAATAAATCAGATCTTCATCGGCAAAATCACCATGTTCTGCCCACGCACGTGGAGCCTTCTCTGCATGATGTAAGGCACGTGGTTAAAAAGAATTTGGGTAAAAATATTTTCATTGTCGAAAATAAATTTCGTGCCGAAAAACACGACATTGTGGTAATCTTTCGCCACACGATCCGTAAGTTGCGTGAGCTTCTCCACGATGTCAGTGTCATATCCGACATAGGCTTTGGCGAAGCGTCCGTTGGCATTGCAGTAGTTTTTATATTTGCGCAAAGTCACTTTGGTTTTGCGACGCATATCGCGCCATTTTTTTTCTTCACGAAAAGTGTTTGAATCCACTTCGCCGACAGTCACAAAAATAAAATTTTTAAAAATTCCGGGGAAAAGTTTTTTGATTTCCAGCAGGCAGTTCATGCCGCTGCCGAAGGTTTGATCGACAATGATTGCCGCGGTCGGGGCGCTCTTGTCAACCTCTCCAACCGGATCGATTGCAGGCGCGATATCGTAGCCATAAAATTTCATTTCCTTTTGCATCAAACGCATTTTGAGCTGGCGATACATTCTTTTGATCAGCAGTCCGATGCCGACGAAGATTGAGGTGATGAGCAATGTGATCCATCCGCCTTCGTAAAATTTTTCGAAAGTTGTGATCACTAAAATTCCAAAACAAAGAACAAATCCGATCGCAGAAATTATTAGTTTTCTTCTCCAGTGAGGTTTTCTGCGGCGGTGACGGAACCAGTAAATGCTTAGTCCGAGCAGCGACATCGAAAAGGTGATGAAGACGTTAATCGAGTAAAGAACGACGAGGACGTGAACTGATCCTCCCGTCACCAGAAGTGTGCAGATGGCCGAAATCGCCATGAATAAAATTCCGTTTTTAACCACCAATCTGCTTGAAAGTGAGCTAAAAGATTTTGGCATCCACTCATCCGATGCCATGTTTGCAACCACATTTGGACCAGCTAAGAAGCCTGAATTAGCAGCGACGACTAACAGCCCCGCTTCCAACATCAAAACGATGGGAACGATGAAAGCTCCGAATTCAATTTCACCATAATTCCAAGTTTCGGTGAGGATGTAAAAAGTGGTGGCGTTCAAAGTTTGCCCCTCAACTTTTCCAACTCCCCAAAGCAAATAGAGCAAAATTATTCCTGCTGCGGTGAATGCCAAAGAAATTGCCAACAAGGCCATTGTTAATTTTGCCGTGTAAACACGCGGCTCGGACAAGGTGTTAACATTGTTGGAAACTGCTTCCAAGCCAGTGTAAGTTCCACCTCCCATCGAAAATGCTTTCAGAAAAAGTGACAAAACAAAAACTAATCCCATCGAATCTTTTAGCTCTCTCGTTTCTTCAACTGCTTGAGGCACAAGCTCTGACAGGCCGTAACGATGAGCAAAAATTCCGTAAAAAATTAAAATGATGTGAGTGACGATGAAGCCAAGAAAAACTGGCATCAAAAATTTTATCGACTCTTTCATGCCGCGCAGATTGAGGAGAGCGAGCATAATCACCATCAGCAACTCGATCGGCAATTTTGCGATTTTCCATTCTAGCGGCATAAAACTGAAAATCGCATCAATGCCACTGGCGACTGAAATTGAGATTGTCAAAACATAATCGATGAGCAGCGCTGAGCCGGAAACAAGGCCGGCATGCTTTCCCAGAAGCTTCGTTGCAACTCGATAACCTCCCCCACCATTGGGAAAAAGTTCGATAACTTGTGTGTAAGCGTAGGAAATGATGAAGACTGTAATCGCAGTTGCGATCGCCAAATAAATCGCAAGTTCTTGATGTCCTACAAGCGCTAAAAACGCTTCTTCTGGACCGTAGCATGAAGATGAAATTCCATCCGCGCCAAGGCCAACCCAAGCTAAAAACGCAACCAAGGAAATATTTTTTCTCGTCTCTTTATCGAAAGGATCGCGCGGATTTCCGAATAAAAAATTTCTAACTTTTTTTAGCATATGCTTTTGTTTTTCTCATAAATTTCTCGATTAATTCTGGCGATTTTTTGCCACGAGTTTTTTCGATTCCGGAGGAAATATCGATCAGTTTCGCGCCCGTAATTTTCAAGGCTTCCTCGATGTTTTCGATGTTTAATCCTCCGGATAAAAACCAATCTTTTTTGCCGCTAAAATTTTGAAGAATTTTCCAATCAAATTTTTTTCCACTTCCGCCAAATTCATCTGAGGCTTTGGCATCGAACAAAAATAAATCTGCTGCACTCTCAAAATTTTTTACCAACTCTAAATCCTTCTCTGACGCGATTCTGAAAGCTTTAATAATTTTTATTTCTGGAAATTTTTCTCTTACTTTCTTTAAAAACTCGACAGTTTCATCGCCGTGAAATTGGAAAAAATCTGGTGCAAATTTTTCAGAAATTTTTTGTAAGAGACTTTGATTTGGATTAACCACCACCGCAATTCTCGCGATACTTGATGGAACTTTTGCTGAAATTATTGCCGCATTTTCTGGCGTGATGAAGCGCGGAGATTTGTCGTAAAAAACAAAACCGAGAAAGTTACATTTTTCTGCGATTGCGATTTTAACTGACTCTTCGTCAGTAAATCCGCAAAGCTTCACTAGCATAAAATTATATTTTAAATCCCGGTGGGAGTGCCATTCCATTGGTTGCAGCGCGAATTGAATCATTCGATCCATCATCAGCTTTTTTCTTCGCATCGTTAAAAGCGGCGACCAAAAGATCTTCGAGAATTTCTTTTTCTTCCAAATTTATGAGCGATGAATCGATGAGAATTTTTTTAGCATTTCCAGCTCCTGCAATCACAACCTTCACCATGCCGCCGCCCGAAGAGCCTTCATACTCGACCAAGGCGAGATCCTCTTGAATTTTTTGCATCTTTTTTTGCATTTCTTGCGCTTGGCGCATCAGTAATTTTACGTCCATTTTTTGAAAAAATTTATTGGAAAACAGAACCTATTTTGTGGAACAAAATCTCATTTATTCTTTGGAAATATCCAGTCTTATCAACGCTTTCCGCGGCAAAAAGCGGATATTCGAAAGTCTTGTAGCCCTTCACTTCAACGATTAATTTTGCGATATTCGCGCCCTCTTTTATCGGCGCATAAACCGGCCCCTTGTAACTCACTCTGACATTTACGGCATCAACTTGCATGCTACGCGGAACGTTGAAAGCAACTTCACGATCAGTAACCACGCCCACTTCCGAACCTTTTCCGAGCCAAGTTTTTACGCTAGCAACTTTCTGACCTTTTTCAAAAAGCGTTAATTTTTTGTAATTTTCGAATCCATAATCAAACAGCTCTGTGATCGCCGCCGCTCTTTGTTTTGAAGTTTTAGCTTTGTTCACAACAGCGATGAGACGACGATGGTCACGCTTCACGACTCCGATGACTCCATAACCTCCGCTATCAGTGTGACCAGTCTTTCCGCCAAGAACTCCCTCATAATTTTTTTTGATCAATGGGTGACGATTTTTTTGCGTAATGTTGCGGTAAGTAAATTCTGAAATTCCGAAATAATGTGAATGTTGAGGAAAGTCTTGATAGAGGCGTGTCGCAAGAGTGGCGAGGTCTCGCAGGCTCATGTAGTGACCATCTTCATGCAATCCGTGAGGGTTTCTAAAATGGCTATTTGTCAGCCCCAGTTCTTTCGCTTCAGCATTCATCAATGCGACAAATTTTTCTGTGCTATCCGCGGTGGTTTGCGAAAGCGCGATTGCCGCATCATTACCTGAAACGGCGAGCAACCCTCTGACGAGATCTTCAATCGAAACAACATCGCCATAGTTTAAAAACATGCTCGAGCCTGATTTGCGCCACGCATCTTTCCCGATCAAACACTGGTTTGTGAGGCTAATTTTTCCTTTTTTCACTTGGTTGAAGACGACGTAAGCAGTCATCAATTTCGTCATCGAAGAAGGTGGGATGCGGATGTCAGCATTTTTGGAAAGTAGGACTTCTTTGGTGTCAGCGTCGATTAAAAAATAAAATTGAGCTTCTTGCAAAGCGTGTTCGAGCTCTTCGGCATTGGCTGAGAAGGCATTCGCAAAAAAAATAACACAGCTGATGATTTTAAAAAAAAATTTGAAGAACCGCATGAAAATTCTGAATTTAATTCTTGATCACCATGCCCTGCATTTGGGCTTGAACATCCTGACTGCTAGCTGATTGTTGATTGTTTTCAGATTCTTTTTTTGTGGATTCTGTTGTTGTTTTTGGCTGCGATTTTTTTTCAGGATTCTCTTTTTGATCTTCTGTCGGCTCACTCAGCGAAACCAATTCCACAGAATTTCGTCCGAAAATTTTTACCATTTTTTCTTTGCGCTTAAGCTGTTTTTGTTCGCGAATTAGGGTTTCACTAAATTCGATTTCATCCGCATTTTTTTCGGAAATTATTTGATCGATATTTTTTTGAAGAGAGTCGTTGCCAGCAAGTAAATATGGCTTTTCCGACATTGCGGTTTTGACTCCGTAAGCATCTTTTTCAGGAACTTCTATTCTGTCAAACTCAGCGCCGATTCTGCGGAATGGTGGGTATAAAGCCGTGTTGTAACTAACATCAAACATGTTTTGCGGAAGTGAATTTGACGGATTTTTTGCCACTTCTTGTTCATAAGATTCGCCATTTGGAAAATAATATTGCGGAGTTTTTTCATCAAATTTTGTGACATCGACATAGGCGTAATAATTTTTATTTTGCCCGGAAGAGTCGGGGTCGTGCAAATCGTTCAACACTGGTGCGGGAGATGAAGTGATTTCGTTTTTTGATGATTTTGGAGGAGTTCTTTCGGCTTTTATTTTTTCAATTTTCTTACCGAATTTTTGCTCGAAAGTTTCATTAATATTTTTTGGCGAAGAACAAGAAAAAATGCCGGCAAAACAAAATGCTGGCAGCAAGAATTTTAATAAAAATCTTTGCAGAAATTTCATTTATTTATTCCTCACAAGGATTGCTTCGTGACCGGAATCGGTAATTTTTTTCACCAATTCATTTGCTTGTTTTCTTGCTGAAAATGGTCCGAGCAAAACTCGATAAATTGTTTTTTCGCCTTCAACAATTTCAACTTTTCCGGCGTGAAATTTTTGCATCGCAACTAGAGTTTGATTGGCACTCTCTTGGCTTGAGAAGGATCCAACTTGCACAGAAAATCTCCCAGATTTAGCAACCGCTGCAACTTTGGCAGATTTTTTAGATTTGGAAATCGCTGCTTTTTTTGCCAGAGGTTTTGCCGGAGTTTTTTCGGAAAGTTTTTTTGCTTCCGCCGGATCGGATAAATCATACTCAACAGCCCGATCTTTATTTGCCGCCGCTACATTTTCTGCAACAATTGGGTGAGGAATTTTTTGCACTGATTCTGGCTGAATCGCGCCGTAATCAGGAATGTTTTGAGTTAAATCTTTTTGAGTTGGTGCTGCATTTTTGTTGGCGAATGGATCTCCAACAATTTTTCCTTGAGCAGCCAAAGCCTGAGCATTTAGCTCCGGAACTCTGGTGATAACAGGATGGGATTTTCCTTGTAAATCAACGATTCTGATTTTGTTTTGTTGATCATTTTCTGAGGCACATGATGCGAGCATTAGGCTTAAAAAAATAACAAAGTTTTTGCCGAAAAAATTTTTCATTTTTGCTGAAATTTGTTGAAGCTCTAGTGCCCGCCGATATGCACCGTTACTAGTGCTGGCTTGCGATCTGAAATCGCGGCGAACTTAATTACGGCTTGCAAAAAGACAACAGCAAAAAATTATTCTTTCTGGTTATTTTTTTTCGATTCTTGGTCTTGATCATCAAACAAAATTCTGCTCGCAGCGCCCTCTAAATCTTCATATTGCTTGGATTGCAAAGACCATAAAAAGCAGCACAAACCGATGAGTCCGAGGAAGAGTGTGATGGGGATTAGGAAGAGGAGGACGGACATGATTGACTGAAATTTAAATTCAATGTCATGCTGAGCCTGTCGAAGCATGATTCTGAGAGCACACCACCCCACGAATCATGCTTCGACAGGCTCAGCATGACATTTTTAATGCTACTAACGCCGATTCATCCTCAAAGAATTAAACAAAACTAAAAGCGACGAAGAGGACATTGCGATTGCGGCTACCAGCGGAACCACCTGCCCCACGATTGCAAATGGAACTGCGATCAAATTGTAAACCAAAGCAATCAAAAGATTTTGCTTCATTAAAAAAATCGCTCTTTTGGAAGAATTTATTAGGTCGAGAATCGGATTTAATTTTTGTCCCTGAATTACAATGTCCGCAATATTTTGCGCGATGTCTGTCGCTTGAGAAAAAGAAATTGAAATATCCGCTAAAGCCAGTGCCGGCGCGTCATTAAGACCATCACCGATCATAATAAATTTTTTATTTTCTGATTTTATTTTTTCTAAAAATTGCACTTTTGAAATCGGAGTTTGCTCAAAATAAAATTCTGAAATTCCAAGTTTTTGCGCAACATTGCGGACGGTTTTTTCTTCATCTCCGGAAAGTAAAATAATTTTTTTGCCTAGCTTTTTTAGCTGTTCGATCACTGAGCCAGCATCTTCTTTGATTTCATCTTCGAAGAGAAAAATTAGTTCTTCGTCTCCGAATTTTAAGAAAGTTTTCAACTGAAACTGCTGTAGCCTGCGGGATGGCACAAGGCCATCCCCTACGGTTTTTTTTGTAATACCGCAAAAATCTTTGCGGCCTAGTTTTAGAATTTTATTTTCAAAAACTGATTCTAGCCCCAAACCTTGATTTTCTTGGACTTGCAGCTCTTCCAAATCGCCAGAATAGCTTGCGGAAATTGCTTTTGAAATTGGGTGGCGCGATTTTGCGGCGAGCGATGCGGCGAGTTTTAAATAGAAATTTTTTTGCTCGTTTAACAATGTCATGCTGAGCTTGTCGAAGCATGATTCTGGTTTCGTACTCCAGCAATCATCCTTCGACAAGCTCAGGATGACATCGCTCTGCTTCTGAGTGACATCACTCTGCTTCAGGATCCTAACCTCAACCAATCGCGGCGAGCCAATCGTTAAACTGCCGGTCTTGTCAAAAACCACGCTGCTAATTTCGCTTAATTTTTCCAACGCCTCTCCCGACTTCACCAAAATTCCACGACGAATAAAATTCGAAATTGCGATTGTTTGAATGATCGGCACAGCCAGAGCCAGAGCGCATGGGCAGGTGATGATCAAAACTGCGGTGGCATTCATCAAAGAATTTTCCCAGCCAGTTTTAAAATAAAAACACCACAGGCAAAAAGTTAGAAAAGCCAAAAAATGAACCGCCGGAGTGTAAATTTTCGCCAGCCTATCCGCGATGCGAACATAGTGATTTTTTTTGCTCTCAATCCCCTCGCTCAAACGAATAATTTCTGCCAACAAACTGTTCTGCGACGATTTGGTAATTCGAATTTTTAGCGGCGAAATTAGGTTGATTGTACCAGCAAAAACTTCCTGATTTTGCCCAATTTTTTTTGGTAAAGTTTCTCCCGTAATCAGCGCTGTGTTGATCTCACTCTCTCCCTCAATCACAACTCCATCAGCAGCAATTTTTTCACCGGCAGCAACCAATAAAATCATGCCTTCGCGCAGTTGCTTAATTGGCAAAACTTTTATTTTTCCTCCATCAGAAACGCGTCCAAAACTTGCGGAAAGAAGTGTAAATTCCGAAGCGATTGCGAAAGCTTTTTTTCGCGCTTTCAAATCCAAATAACGCCCGATCAGCAAAAAGAAAATCAGCATTATTGCTGAGTCGAAATAAACATTTTCTGCGCTACGAAATGTTTCTAAAAGACTGACTACGCATGCTAAAAAAATCGCGATCGATATCGCCAAATCCATGTTGGGATAGCCCGCCTTTATTGATTTAAGGGCCGATGAAAAAAATGGACGCGAGGAAAAAATAATGACGGGAAGCGCGATCAAAGACGAAAAAAAATGCAGCAAATTTCTAGTTTCAACTCCGATATTTTGAGCATCGTAAAACCACAAAATAAAAGAAAATAACATGACGTTACCAACGCCAAAACCAGCAACGGCAAGGGATTGCAGAATCGAATTATTATATTTTTTTTCCGAGGCGTTTAGAATTTCTTCGTCGAAAGGCAAAAGCTTGTAACCGATTTCGTGGATTAAATGCACCAAATCATTTCCGCTTTTTAAGTCACCATTCCAGCGCAAAAATAAAGTTTTTTTAAAAAGATTTATCCTCGCCGAAATAACATTTTTTTGTTTTTTTAGAATGCTCTCGATCAGCCAAACACAAGCTGCACAATGCAATCCCTGAACCATCAGAGAAACTGAAAAAGATCCATCTTTTTGATCAAAAGCAAATTCTGAAACATCAATTTCTTCTGCAATTTCTGGCTTAATTTTTCTAATCGCAGGATTGATTTCGCGTAATTTGTAATAATTTTCGAAACCTAATTTGCCTATAATTACGTAGGCTGCAGCGCATCCAGCACAACAAAATTCTTCTGAGGTTTTTTTTGTATCTTCACCGCAATGTAAGCAAGCATGAATCATTGAACTACGTAACGTTTAACTTCCTGAAATACCTCTTCGCCCCTTGTTGCAACCACCTCAAAATCCCACTGCCCCTTGAACGGAAAGCTCAAATCAGATTTGTAAATTCCGTCAAAATTTCGAAGTTTTTGCGTAAAATCAAATCCCTCCTGCGTCGGTCTTTTGAAATTTACGTAGAGGATTGCGTCGCTGATTTGACTGCGATTTTTATCTTTCAGCTTGATCGAAATCGCCCCAAATTTTTTTCCAAAATTCGAATATTTTATTTCCATTTTCCAACCCAAATTTTTTTGCTTCTCCGCCGATTCTAACGCCAGATTATATTGCAACCCTTTACGGTAAGAATCCTCTGTCACAACGCCTCGCCAGCTTTTCTGTGAGATGTAAATGTAAAAAAAATTCACAGCGAAAATCACTGCGAAAAAGGTGAAAAAAAAGTAGGGGATTTTGGATTTTTTTGGAGCTGTCATTTTTATTTTTTATCACCATTTCAAATGTCATGCTGAGCCTGTCGAAGCATGATTCTAGGCACCG
>CAINKA010000034.1 GCA_903849835.1 uncultured Alphaproteobacteria bacterium | reverse complement strand
TTGAGAAAAAATTAAAATTCACAGCAAAAAAAATTTTACCTTGCAGCAGAAAAGAAAAATTCTGGATGAATTTTATCGCGCAGAATTAAAAAAAATTATTCCAAAATTTATCCAAAAATATGAGCAGAAAATGCGAGTGAAAGTGGAGGAGTTCGGAGTAAAAAAAATGAAGACTCGTTGGGGAACCTGCAATGCGAAAGCGCGCCGTATCTGGCTAAATCTAGAATTAGCAAAAAAACCAATTCAATGTTTGGAATTTATTATTACTCATGAAATGGTTCATTTACTTGAACGTAATCACAGCAAAAAATTTTATGAGCTCATGGATAAATTCATGAGCGATTGGAAAATTTGGAAAGAAAAATTAAACAAATGAGAAGCGCGTCGGAATTAGAAAAAATAAGATCAGAGTTAGCGAATGCAAAGTCGCTGCTGGATAAAAAAATTAGTCAGCTCGCTAAGGCAAAAGCCGTGCGCGAAAATTTTATTCGTCATTATCAGTCGGCGGAAAAAGTTAGAAAGTTGGAGAGGGGAGCAACTAACAAGGATAAATTTTTTGAAAAAGGCAGTTCGACTGAAGAAGCAAATCTTGGATATGATGCACTAGTTCAGGCCTTCGTGGAAAGAAACGAGTTGCGCAAAGAAGCCGATGGCACCTCGGTTCTTTTGAGAGATGATCAGCGACAAAAATTTGAAATCGTAAAAAGAAAAATGGGGGAATTGCTGACTTCGCCTTATGGAGAGCGTGAAGGGGTTGTAAAAAAATATGCTGCAGAAGTTGTCAAAGAATTCTCTGCGGAAAAAAAATATGATTTGGTTCACCCGAGGACAAAAGAAAAATACAAATCGCGGGTTCTAAAATTCTCCATTCCCAGTCATGCCATGATTGCAGAAATCAGAGAATATGAAGATAAAACTAAAACTGTGGCTTGGATTAATGGCGGAGAGCATGCCGAACAAGATCCTAATAATCCAAAATTAGTAAAAATTTTATCTGAAAGAAAAATTGCGCTGGATGAAAATTTGGAAGAGTTGGTTTTTAATTTAATTTCAGAAAGTCGCGAAGAACATAAGGATATTTCCTTCATGACCGACAGAAGTGAGTGGAGCTATAAACCGGGACTCCCCCAAATCTTCGGAAATTGTTCAACAAATTCCATCAACATTTTAATAAATTATTATTTGCGGGATCAGGAAGATCCTGAGCTTGCGGCGAGTTTCAGAAGTTTTGTTGAAAATTTTAAATCGGAAGAATTAGCGCAAGAGTTGCATTCCAATGAAAGCGTAATGTGTGAAGAGGTGAGAAGGCTTGAAAATGATTTTGAGGCGAAAAAAAGATACGCCAAAACAAATGATTGTGATCCGGAAGACGATGCCAAGAGAGACAAGATAAAAAAATTCGCAGAAGAGCGAAAGCGTTTTCATATCGAGGAAAAAGATGATTCTGAAGTTGTAAACAAACTTCAGCAGTATTTGTCGGGAAAAAGCGTTGTCGCACCAGAAATTACAAAATTTGAAAGCTCAATAAAGGCGCAGAGCGGTAACGTCATTCCGCCATTCTGTCGCAGTCCGGGATTCCGCTGTGATCTGGTTAAAGATTGTGGTACTGGAGGAGTTTCTTCTCTCAGTATAACTGAAATTTTTTCTGCTGAATTACAGAGATTTTCCATGATTCCAAATGACGGAAATTTTTTGAATGAGGCTGGTGCTAAAAAACTTGTAGGGCTGTCAATCATCGAAATCACAACCCCTAGCGGAGAAAAAATAAATATCGCCGAATTATTTCAGCCGCCAAAAGATCGAAAAGCTGGAGAAAAAAAACTTGTGGAAGTTCTTCATGATAGCGGAAGAATTTCTTTTAAAGCCACCAATGATGGTCTGGAGGAAATCAATTTTGCTTGCGACAGAGGGCGTGAAAGTGTTTTTGTGACAGCGGAATGTGATGACGATAAAGTAAAAAAATATTTCAAAGAAAAGAATGATGTCGGTGATTTTCAAACCGGAGCGCAATATAATCCAAAGCTTCACGGAGCGGAATTATCTGCGGATACAAGGGTTAGAGAGTTGCCAAAACCTTCCGCTATGGTTATGTCGAGTGGAAATCTAAAAAGCGTGACAGACAAGCAGAGGGGTGGATGATTTTCTTTTTGGCTCGAATGCGTTAGTAGAGTTTTTTAGATGAGAGATTTTTAAGCATATCTTCCACCATTCTCGGCAAATCATACTCAACCTTCCAACCCCATTCATTCCTCGCAGCAGAATCATCAATCGAACGCGGCCAAGAGTCTGCTATGGCTTGGCGAAAATCTGGTTGGTAGGAAATTTGGAAATCTGGAATGTGTTTTTTGATTTCATCCGCGAGTTGCGAACAAGAAAAACTGATGCCAGAAAAGTTGAAATTGCTGTGATGTTTGAGTTTGGCGAAGTCAGTTTCAGCTAGTTGGATTGTGCCTCGAATGGCGTCGGGCATGTACATCATCGGCAAAGTTGTTTCTGCTTTTAAGAAGCAGGTGTAGAATTTTTTCTTCAGTGCTTCGTAAAAAATTTCCACTGCGTAGTCAGTTGTGCCGCCACCCGGTAAAGTTTTGTAGCTGATCAATCCGGGATAGCGAATGCCGCGCACGTCAATTCCAAATTTTGCCACGTAATATTCGCAGAGCAGTTCGCCCGCCGCCTTCGTCAAGCCGTACATTGTTTTCGGCAAAATCACAGTTTCTTGCGGAGTGTTGCTGCATGGGGTTTCGGGGCCGAACACGGCGATTGAACTTGGGCAGATAATCTGCTTCACTTTCAACTCCCGCGCCACTTCCAAAACATTGTGCAAGCCTGTCATATTCACGTCCCAGCAGAGATTCGGATTTTTTTCTCCAGCTGCAGAAAGAATCGCCGCGAGGTGATAAATTATTTTAATCTCGTGCTTTTTTACAATCTCGCTGAGCCGCGATTTATCTAGCACGTTGAGCTGTTCGTAAGGCAAAAATTCTTCGGCAATTTCACCTTCGCGCACATCGGAAGTAACAATATTTTTCTCGCCGTAAATTTTTTTTAGCGCTGTTGTGAGTTCGGAGCCAATCTGTCCGAGCGCGCCGGTAATCAGGATTTTCATGAATAATTGTTTATTGCGATGTCATGCTGAGCTTGTCGAAG
>CAINKA010000033.1 GCA_903849835.1 uncultured Alphaproteobacteria bacterium | reverse complement strand
TGTCATTCTCACTGTGAATCATCGCAGGCTGCTCTGCATCAGGCGTTGATCTGAGAAGAAACTCTAGAATTGGAATATGTCCACCGGCTGCAGCCATCCCGAAAGCCGCGTCATCACCACTGTGAATCATCGCAGCACACTGCGCTGCATCAGGCGTGAAGCTAAGAAGAAGAGTTAGAACTGGAATATGTCCATTCCTTGCAGCCATCCCGAAAGCCATGTCATTCTCACTGTGAATCATCGCAGGCTGCTCTGCATCAGGCGTTGATCTGAGAAGAAACTCTAGAATTGGAATATGTCCACCGGCTGCAGCTGATCGGAAAGCCGCGTCACCACCACTGTGAATCATCGCAGCACGCTGCTCTGCATCAGGCGTTGATCTGAGAAGAAACTCTAGAATTGGAATATGTCCATGTTCTGCAGCTAATTGGAATGTCTCATGTAGCGATTCACCACTTAATGTTTCCCAAAGCTCTCTCGCGATCGTAGAAAGCTCGTTGTTCAATATTGCATTTCTGATTGTTTCTGGAATAGGCATATTTTTCTCCTAAAATTAAAAAAATGATTTTTAACCTAGAATCGTCATTAAAAATCCGTCTAGTTCACCTAGAGCTTAAGCAATGAATGTCAACAGTGCCTAAGGTTCTAAAGCTCCCGAGATGCGCCAAGGATGAACGAGTGTTGTAAACTTAAAACCCAAAATCCTTCACCAGAATCTCCGCAATCTGCACCGCATTCAACGCTGCGCCCTTGCGCAGATTGTCTCCAACGACCCACAGCGACAAACCGTTTTTTACTGAATCGTCTTTTCTGATTCGCGAAACGTAAACCGCATCTTGCGTTGAGACGTCGATTGGCGTGGCGAAAACCATTTCTGCTGGGCGGTCGAAAACCAAAATGCCGTCGGCTTTTTCCAAAGCTTTGCGTGCTTGTGCGACTGAAATTGGGTTTTCGAATTCGATATTTACCGCTTCGGAGTGACAGTTGAAAACCGGCACGCGCACGCAGGTGGCTTCAATCGCGATGTCGGCGCCGAGAATTTTTTTGGTCTCAACTTTCATTTTCCATTCTTCTTTCGTGACGCCGTCTTCCATGAAAGAATCGATTTGAGGAATGACGTTGAAGGCGATTCTTTTGGAAAATTTTTTCGGCTCGGATTGAGCGTTGGAATAGATTTTTTTTGTCGAATCAAAAAGTTCGTCCATTGCCTCTTTGCCAGCGCCAGACACGGCTTGGTAGGTGGCGACGACGATGCGTTTGATCTTGGCCAAATCGTGCAAAGGTTTCAAAGCGACGACCATTTGAATCGTCGAGCAGTTAGGATTGGCAATGATCCCGCGCTTTTTGTAGCCAGCGATTGCTTCAGGATTTACTTCGGGAACGACGAGCGGGATGTCGCGTTCCATCCGAAAATGTGAGGTGTTGTCAATTACGACACAGCCTTGCGCGGCAGCTCTTGGTGCGTGAATGGCGGAGACTTTTCCACCCGGAGAAAAAAGCGCAATTTTAGTGCCAGTAAAATCAAAATCTTCCAGAGCCTGTACAGTCAAGGCTTTGTCACCGCAATAAACTTTTTGACCAACTGAATTGCGTGAAGCTAGCGGCACGATTTCATCCGCCGGAAAATTTCTCTCCGCAAGGATGTTCAAAATTTCACGACCAACGTTTCCCGTTGCGCCAGCAACTGCGATTTTACGAGTTACGCCAGCAACTGCGATTTTTCTTTTTGACATTTTTTTGCTTAATTTTTTGGATTAAAATTATCTCGATGTCATGCTGAGCCCATCCTGAGCCTGTCGAAGGGCGAAGCCTGATTCAGGAATTCAGGCTTGAATCATGCTTCGACAGGCTCAGCATGACATTGCAGACTATCAGTGCGTAACTAAAAAAAGTAAAGCATGACAAAAAAAATTTTTCTTATCGCTGGCGAAGCTTCCGGTGACTTGCTTGGCAGCAAGTTGATGAAAGAGCTAAAATTGCAAGAGCGGGGTGCAGAATTTATTGGTGTCGGCGGAAAATTAATGCAGGAGCAGGGGTTGATTTCAATTTTTCCGATGGAGGAATTGTCGGTGATGGGATTTTTTGAGGTTGTTCCTCACCTCGCAAAAATACTGCGCCGAATCAGGCAAACAGCGGATTTAATCATTGAAGAGAAACCGGATTTTTTGATTACGATTGATTCGCCGGATTTTTGTTTTCGGGTGGTGAAGCGAGTCGTAAGTCGTAAATCGCTAGTCGTAAATCGGATGAAAAAAATTCATTTAATCGCACCGTCAGTTTGGGCTTATCGTCCGAAACGGGCGGAAAAAATTTCTAGGCTTTACGATTTGCTGCTAGCAATCCTTCCCTTCGAGCCGCCTTACTTTGAGAAATACGGACTCAAAACTGTTTTTATCGGCCATCCAATTGTTGAAAATGCGCCAGATTTTTCCGCGAAAGAATTTGAGAATTTGAAGTTTAGAAAAAAATATTCGATTGGAGAAGATGACGTGGTGATCTGCGTCACACCCGGTAGCAGGAATGGTGAAGTGAAAAAAATTTTTCCGGAATTTATTGGAGCAATTAATCTTTTGCT
>CAINKA010000032.1 GCA_903849835.1 uncultured Alphaproteobacteria bacterium | reverse complement strand
ATGCTTCGACAAGCTCAGCATGACATTGAATTGATGAGATTTTTTAGATCGG
The DNA here is from genome assembly GCA_903849835.1 of uncultured Alphaproteobacteria bacterium. Taxonomy (GTDB): domain Bacteria; phylum Pseudomonadota; class Alphaproteobacteria; order Rickettsiales; family UBA1997; genus UBA2645. The sequence continues at coordinate 12,290 of CAINKA010000032.1, read as the reverse complement.
CTTCTTCAAGTGGAATTGGTACAACATTTTACATTTAACAAATTTTTGAGCGAGTTTGCTTCCCACAAATTCGCCAAAAAATTTGTCACAAATGTTAAATGATAAATGCCTAAATGCTAAATCATGAAAAATCTTAAACTCCTCTCCCTCATAGTTGCGTCGACCTTCATCGGTTTTTTTTCTGCTACATCACTTTCACAAATTCAGATCAAACAAATCAAATTTGACGACAAAAAAATTGCCGAAGATCAAAAAGAATTTCTAAACGAAATAATAGCGAGAGTTAAAAAAGATTACGTCGAAGAAAAAACCGATCGCCAATTATCCGAATCTGCTGCAAGCGGCATTTTGTCTGCTCTCGACCCACATTCATCTTATCTCAACGAAGAAGCTTTGAAAGAAATGACGGTGCAAACCAAGGGTGAATTTGGTGGACTTGGAATTGAAGTTACGATGGAGCTTTCCGTCGTAAAAGTTGTCGCGGCAATCGAAGATACGCCCGCCTTCAAGGCGGGAATAAAATCTGGAGATTACATTTCAAAAGTTAACGACAAAAGCGTTGTCGGTAATTCAATCGAAGAAGTCGTAAAAAAATTACGCGGCAAACCCGGAACGAAAGTGAAGGTTACAATTTTACGCAAAGGTGAAAAAGCGGCGCTCGAAAAAACCATCACTCGTCAGATCATCAAAGTAAAAGCTGTAAAATCTGCGCGCTTTAAAGATGTCGCTTACATCAAAATCAATACCTTCTCAGAGCAAGCTGCATCTGGCTTGGAATCGGAATTAAAAAAATTAAAATCTCAAATTGGTGGAAAAAATTTGAGAGGATTGGTGCTTGATTTGCGCAATAATCCCGGTGGCCTTTTGGATCAGGCGATCAAAGTCAGCGATGCATTTTTGAGCAAAGATCAGCTCATAGTTTCGATAAAAGGTCGCAGCTCAGAATCAAAAGAATACAAGGATGAAGCACCAGAAACATTGGTTGCAGGCCTGCCAATTGTTGTGCTGATGAGCGAAGGTTCGGCGTCAGCTTCTGAAATTGTGGCCGGTGCTTTGCAAGATCATCACCGCGCTGTTGTGATGGGCGCGAAGTCTTTCGGCAAAGGATCTGTGCAAACAGTCATTCCACTCGAAAAAAATCACGGAGCTTTGCGCCTTACAACCGCGCTTTATTACACTCCAAGCGGCAAATCAATTCAAGCTCATGGAATCGAGCCCGACATCCAAGTGATCGACGCAAAAATTGAAAAACAGTCGAAAGAAGAGCGTGATTCTGAAGCTGATCTCAAAGGCCATCTCGAAGCTCAAATGCAAGAAGCGATCGATGAAGCGAAAAAAGAAAATCTCGATGATGAAAATTTGAGCCTTTACAGCCAAGATTATCAGCTAGCGCGAGCACTTGATTTGATTCGCGGCATCGATGTTTACAAATCCGTTGTGAAGAAATGAAAATTTTAAGTTTAATTTTTTTAACGATTTTTTTCTTCTCATCGCAGCCCGCAATTTCCGCCAGTCAAACCAACTTCATCATCGCCAAAATCAATAACAAAGCCATCACCAATTCCGAAGTGAATGATCGCTATCGCTTTGTAATCAGTGCTTCGAAGATCAATGTGAAATTGGAAGAAGAGAAAAAACTTTTGGTCGGACAGATTGTCGATAAAATGATCGACGAAGAATTAATCAGGCAAGAAGCAGCAAAATTAAAATTCGAAGTGACGCCGGCAGAAATCAGGGACGCCATTGACATGGTGGCCTCGCAGCAGAAAAAAAATGCCACGCAATTCAAAATATTTTTTATCAATAACAACCTCTCTTTCGACAATTATTTGAAGCAAGTTGAGTCGGAAGTTTTGTGGTCGAAGATCGTGTCGGAGGTGCTGAGGTCTAAGGTGAAGGTCACCGATGTTGAGGTGAGGGAATTCTTTGAGCAGCATAAATTCAACACTGACGTAAAAAAATTTTTTATCGCTGAAATTTTAATTTCCGTGTCAGGAAATCAATCCGAGAATTCAAATCATCTCGCAAATAAATTGGCTGTTGAACTCAGGCAGGGCGCGGATTTCAAAAATATCGTGCGACAATTCTCTGGCAGCATCACGTCGGAAAATAACGGCGAAATCGGCTGGGTTTCTCAAGGCGAAATTGATGCAAAAATTTATGCGGCGATTTCAAAATTGGGGAAAGGCGAATATTCCAATCCAGTTTCTCTTCCGGATGGCTTTCATATTTTTAAATTGCTGGATGCCAAAACCGAAAGCAAAATTGCCGATCAGGATTTAAATGCCGCACGAAATGCAATTTTCTCGCACAAACTTCAAAGTGCCGCGAAAGGTTATTTGATGGACTTGAGGAAGAAGGCGTTTGTGGAAATATCTGGTCAGTGAGAAAAAAATATTAACAAAATTGAGGTCTAACAAATGAGCAGAAAAGCTGTCGACAACTCTAGAATTTGGACGGAGTTTGAAAATTTAATTCGTTTTGGCAACGTCACTCCTCCAGATATTTTTGACTTTGAGGATGATGAAGGTGAGGAGTGCGAAATAATTGATGATACAAAATCTCTAAATAATTTTAGTAAGTGGTTAGCTAAGAGAAATGCAGATGAATTCAACCAAGTAAATCATCGCGGAGAAACGATGCTCATGGTTGCACTGGGTTGTGAAAAATTCACAATTGCTGCGGAGTTAAAAAATGCTGGCGGTGATTTTAACAAAAATGGCGAGGAGTTTTTTTGGAAAAATTTTGAAAATAGAGATAGGGGCAGGGTGAAGTTAGGATTTAATGCGGAGTTAAAAAAAATCAGAAATAAATCTGCCGAAGAAGCTGCTAAAGCTGCTGCACCTAGATCTGTTGCTTCAGAATTTGTAGAACCGAGAAAAAGAATTGATCCAGAAGAATTGAGGAAAAGATGGTGTGATGAGGTTGGAATTGTTCCGGTTGCTGCGCCGGTAGTTCGCGATGTTCCAAGGGGTGGTGTGGCTCTAGCTTCTAGAGAGGATGGTGTAAAAAAATAAACCTAACCTAACCTAACCCACCTAATCCAGTTGAAGAAGATGTCATGCTGAGCATGTCGAAGCATGATTCGTGGCACGTGGTTTGAATCATGCTTCGACAAGCTCAGCATGACATTGGAGTCGGTGAATTTTTACAGGCCTGAAGGTTGGTTTTTGAATTCTATTCCGTCTAAACCTTCAGCGCCGCAACCCCCGGCAATTCCTTCCCTTCCAACCATTCCAAAAATGCGCCGCCAGCTGTTGAGATGTAAGTAAAATCATTGACGAGGTTGCAAGCATTGAGTGCTGAAACCACATCCCCCCCTCCAGCAATCGAAATTAATTTTTTAGCGCGAGTTAATTCGGCGACGGCTTTGCCAAAATTTTCAGTTCCGGCGTTGAATGGCTTCATTTCGAAAGCGCCTAGTGGGCCGTTCCAAACTAAAGTTTTATGATTTTGCAATTCGGTGATGAGGCTGGTGATGCTGGGCTGGCCTATGTCAGTGATGATGTCGTCATCTTTCACTTCGCTTACTGAAACGGTTTCATGCGTCGCATTCGCTTCAAATTTTTTTACCACCACAACAGTTTCCGGCAGGATTATCCTACAGCCATGCAGCTTTGCAGTTTCGATGATTTTCAGCGCCACATCTCTCAGCTCTTTCTCACACAAAGATTTTCCGACATTTTTTCCAAGTGCAAAAAGAAATGTATTAGCCATGCCGCCGCCAACCACAATGCTCTGCGCTTTTGTCGCTAACGAATTCAACAAATCAATTTTTGTCGAAACTTTGGCGCCACCGACAACTGCCATCATCGGCTTCGCAGCATTTTCCAAAAGATTTGTGAGATTATCTAACTCGGCTTCCATCAAAAATCCGGCGGCGGATTTTAGAATTGTTGGAATGCCAGTGATTGAGGCGTGGGCGCGGTGCGAACAAGAGAAGGCATCGTTGACGTAGAGATTTCCGAGCGAAGCTAATTCGTGTGAAAATTCCGGATCATTTTTGGTTTCTTGCTTGTAGAAGCGCAGATTTTCGAGCATGATCACCTCGCCGTAATTTGTGGCCTCGATTTCTTTCCGAACTTTTTCTCCGATACAATCATCAACGAAGAGAACCTTCGCCGAGCCAAGTAATTCCTGAACGCGCGAAATTAGCTGTTCGATCGACATTGAGGGTTCGACTTTTCCTTCTGGACGGCCGAAATGCGAAATCACGATCACTTTGGCTTTATTTTCGGCGAGATATTTCAGCGTTGGGATCACGGCGCGAATGCGAGTGTCATCTTCAATTTTTCCGTTGATTAGCGGAACATTGATGTCGACACGGACGATCACGTTTTTGTTGGTCACCACGCAGTCCTTCAAGCGATTGAATCTAGGCATGTTTTAAAATTTGTGATTTTTTGAAAATGGGGAAATAAAAACTTGATTTCGTGGCATCGATTTTTACTTTGCGCGCCCTTCCAAATTTTTCCAACCAAAAACTTTCCAAAAAATGGGCACTAAAAACAACCCGAAGAATCGGGTAAAAAGCATTGAAAAAAAGAAATTCAACGGCAAAGAAATCGAGCCAGCTTATTACTACGGAGTTCACGCCGGACATGGCAAATACATGGCTGCGAAATATGCTGGATCTTCCCAACTCGTAGTTGATTCTTCTCAGCGTCCAATGCAGTGGGACGAAATAAATTAACCGAAAATGCCTGAAGTAATCATCAACGGCCCAGCCGGTAGAATCGAAGGACGTTACCATCAAAATACAAATCCAAAAGCTCCTGTTGCATTAGTGCTTCATCCGCACCCACTCTACGGCGGAACGATGAATAACAAAGTTACCTACAATCTCTACAAAGCTTTTGCGAATAATGGTTTTTCGGTTTTGCGGATGAATTTTCGTGGCGTCGGAAAATCTCAAGGCAAGTTCGATAATGGTGCTGGAGAGCTTCTAGACGCTACAGCAGTGATGAATTGGCTTCATGATCAGAATATGGAAGCTACGGAATATTGGATTGCAGGATTTTCCTTTGGCGCATGGATTGCATTACAAACTGTGATGAGAAGACCGGAGCTCGAAAATTATATCCTCGTTGCACCGCCAGCCACAAAATATGATTTTAATTTCATCGTGCCTTGTACATCCGCTGGTCTCGTGGTTCAAGGCGGAAAAGATGAAATCACAAAAGAAGCCGATTCGGCAAAATTAGTTGAAAAATTAGCGGCGAGAGAAGGTGCGGATGTGGTCTATCAGATGATCCACGGCGCTGATCACTTTTTCAAAGATCACATGAAAGAGTTCGAAGCCAATATCGATGAATATATCAAACAGCGCTTATTTGCTGATTCCACGAAGGTTCGTAAAGTTAAGCGCGACAGACGTCGTCGTCGCAAAAAGAAAAATGTCGCAGAGGCTAAGCCCGAACGCAATCACTTCCCAGTGAAGTCCCTCGCTGCATTTGAAGGATAAACTACTCCACCACATGTTGGCAATGCAATGCCGGTGGTGCTTGGAAAGCTGATTGGTAATCCAAGAAAACTTCTAATTCCAAGAAAGGCAAAAGCTTCCGCCTCAATAGCGTCGCCGTTTAAACCAATTTCCTCGGCTGCTTTAATTTCAACTCCGGAAATCCATTTCTTCATCTCATCCATAATCGCCAGATTTTTTCTTCCGCCGCCGCAAATAAAAATTTTCCTCGGTCTCGCTCTAAAAAATTCAAAATTTATCTGAATCGCTTTTGCATGCATGTAAGCGAAGGTCGCTAGAGCGTCTTCGATTTTGAGACTATTGATTGGAGAAAGAAGTGTAAAAAAATTATCTCGGTCAAAAGATTTTGGCGGTTTTCTGTGAAAGATTTCATTTTGTAAAATGCGATCAGCGAGGATGAAATCCACATTTCCACTTTTTGCCAATTCGCCATTTTTATCGAAATCGCACCCAAGTTTTTCTTTTACCAAATCATCGAACGGAGCATTGCCGAAGCAGATATCGAAGGCTTCCATGCCGGCTTCATCATCACTGTCGAAGTAAGTGATGTTTGAAATTCCACCAATATTTAAAACCGCCACCGGTTTTTTTTCTTCGTGAAAAAGATGAAAATGATAAATCGGCACAAGTGGTGCGCCTTGCCCTCCCAGCGCGATATCCCGAGTTCTAAATTCAGCAACCACATCAATTCCAATTTTTGCTGCGAGCAAAGCAGGATTGCCAATTTGCCAAGTTAGTTGCTGTTGCGGAGCGTGCAAAATCGTGTGTCCGTGGAATGCAACTAAATCGATTTCTTTGCGATCAATTTTATTTTCAGCGAGAAATTTATTCACCAATTCGGCGTGGAGTAGAGTGAGCTCGTTCTCAATTATTTTAATTTCTTGAAGAGTTGGAGCGTTGTAAATTAAGGCTGCAAGGCGTGTTTTAAAATCCTTGCCGTAAGAGGAATAAGCAAAGTTTTTTCTGCGAATAATTTTTTCTCCATCCGATTCAATCAGCGCCAAATCAATGCCATCCATCGAAGTGCCGCTCATTAACCCGATGCTTTTGTAGAGTTTAGTCATGCGTTAATCGTAAATTTCTTTTCTGTGACCCGTTGCAAGCACGAGTACCGTTAATTCTTTTTCGGTGATGCGACAAATTATTCGATAATCACCAATCCTGTAACGCCAATTTCCCTTCTGGTTGTAGAGTAGGGCTTTGCCAAAAGTTTTTGGATTTTTTAACAATTCTGGTTGTTCGAGGTAAGAAATTATTTTTTTCTGAATTGCGTGATCGAGTTTTTTAAAAGATTTGGCGGCCTTTTCGTCAAATTTTATTTTGTACATGCGGCGGGTTATTTGTAGTGTTTAAGCTTGATACCAAGCTCTTTAGCCAAGTCTTTCAAATCAACGGATTTCTTACCATTTGCCAGATGTTTTGCGTATCTGTCTTCAGCAACATTGTAGTCGTAAAAATCTTCCAAATAGGCTTCCAGAGCCTTTCTAACCAAGAATGATTTGTTGCGCTCCTCTTGATTTGCGAGTGCTGACAAAGCGCTGTTTAAGCGATCCGGAATCCTGATTGAGATGTTTGCCATAAAATTATTTGTTGTTAATGCGTTGTGCTACGTTGTTGCACATCGTATTAAACTCAAGATTTGATTACGAAGCGGTTAAAAATATTTATAAAACTCAGCTTTTTATCGAGGCTCATCGCGGTCGTTTTATGCAGTAGAATCAAGGCTTCATCAGCTATCGCGAAAATTTCTTTGTTAGAAAATTTTTGCGTCAAATTCGCGAAAACTTCTTGCTCGTCGAAAAAAAATTTCATCTCGCTATTCATTAAATTTTTCAACAAACGGCCGATAAAAAATTCGAAAATTTTCTCAAAAATTACGAAGGAAAAATTTTTGTCGGAGATTTTTCTTAGCAATTCTTCGCCGATTTTTTTATTGAGGATCGAGCGCAGGAAAAGTCCGTAAATCCGCGTTAAATCTGCGCCGAAGGTGAGGGCGTCCGCCGGAGAATTGTCGCAAATTTCTGACAAAAATTCCAACTCATCCGCAATAATCCGCGGATTTTTTTGGCGCAGAATTTCAGTAAAATTTTCCAAAGTAAGATCGGGAATTTTAACGCTAAAACAACGCGAACGAATCGTCGGCAAAACCCGATGCAATTTATGCGAAATTAAAATCAGAAAATTATTGGGATGAGGTTCTTCAAGGATTTTCAAAAGCGCGTTGGCAGCAGATTTATTAAGCTCGCAAGCCGAGTCGATGACGATGAATTTATGCGGCGAAATCGCCGAAGTTTGATTCACAAAATCGGCAATTTTCCGAATTTTATCGACGGTAATTTCCTTCTTCTCCGCCTCTTTTTCGATCAACAATAAATCGGGATGATGTGAATTTTTCCCCCCAAAAATCTCCGCCACAAACTCCCGCGCAAACGTCGCCTTTCCAATCCCTTTTTTCCCCTGCAACAAAATTGCGTGATGGAATTTTTGGTTTTGGAATGAGGCGTGGAGTGAGGTGGATATTGAGTTGAAGCCGATCATCAATTTTAGATTTAAGATTTTAGATTTACGATTTGTTTGGCGATGTGACTCAAATCTAAAATCTTAAATCTAAAATCTTAAATCCAAAACCTACTCCCCACCCCCAAGCGAATGAACATAAATCGCCAATTGCTTAATCGTGTTGTCATCCAACCTCCCAACCCAATAAGGCATGACGCCATTACGAGCATAGGTGATGGTGAAAAGAAGATCTTCTTTGCTGTCGCCGTAAAGCCAAATCGCGTCAGTTAAATTTGGTGCGCCCATGCTGCGATTGCCTTTGCCGCTGACTCCGTGACAGGCGACGCAATTTTGGGCGAAGATTTTTTCGCCAGCTGCATTGCGCGAAGCCTTGCCGGACAAGGACAAAACATATTCCGTGACAGCTTCAATTTCATCTTTCTTCAAAACTTTATCGAGACCGAAAGCAGGCATTTGATTGCTGCGAGTTTTGTCGTGAGCCGAGCGAATTCCGAAGCGGATTGTTTGGTAAATATCGTCGATTTTTCCGCCCCAAAGCCAGTCATCGTCATTCAGATTTGGAAAACCTTTTGCACCTTGCGCGCCCGTGCCATGACAGGCGGCGCAGTTTTCTTTGAAGGCAGCGCGTCCGCCATTTAAAGCGAATTCCATGAGCTGCGGATCTTTTTGAATTTGGGCGAAATTTGAATGTGAAATTTTTTCGAGATGGACGGCTTTTTTGGCGTCGATTTCTTTTTGTGATTCCGCGAGTTGTGATTGCTGCGTCCAGTTAAGCGAGCCCTTCGTGTTGCCACCGGAGATCGGCCAAGTCGGATAAAAAATCCAATAACCGAATGCCCAAATAATGCAGATGATCCAAGTGATGAGCCACCAGCGCGGGGCGGGGATGTTGTATTCGGAGATGCCGTCCCACTCGTGGCCCGTAGTGTTTGGTTCGGTGTTTGGTTTGTTGTCGGGATTTTTTTGGTTTTTATTTTCTTCAGTCATTGAGGGGTATCTTTGAATATTTATCGAATTTTTTCTTCGTGTCTTTTTTGAAAACGGCGAAAATTACGTAACAAAAAGCGAGGAAGAAAAAAATTGTGGCGATGGTTGGGGCAAGGTGGATGAAGGTTTCTAGCATGTTTTGTTTTTGTATTTTTTTGACGTAATTTCCGTAATTGCAGGACAATTGCAGGAGTAATTGCAGGAGTAATTGCAGGACGGGGTTTGTAACCCCGTCCTAATGTTCAGTTCAAAGTTTAAGCAAGAAATGAACGTGAGGACGGGGTTACAAACCCCGTCCAGCGCTCGATTGGGGCTCTGGCGACGTTAATTATTTTTTCTTATCCCCACCAACTTTCACCGGCTCAAACTTCGCAAAATCCACAAAAGTTCCGAGCACTTGCAAATAAGCCACCAGCGCATCCATCTCCGAAATTTTATTTGGATCGCCGTCGAAATCCTGGACATTGAGCTTGCCGCCGTAGCGCTTTTGCAGTGCATCAGCGTCGCGATCGTTCGAAGCTTGAATCACGGCGTCGGAAGTTGAGTTTTGAATCATCTCGTCGGAATAAGGCACGCCAAGGGTTCGCAGCACTTCCATATCGGCAGAAATTCCAGAAATTTGTGCGTCATGTTCGACCAAAAATTTGTAACTCGGCATGATTGACTCAGGCACAACATCGCGTGGATTGACCAAATGGCGCACATGCCAAGCATCAGAATATTTGCCGCCAACCCTTGCCAAATCTGGTCCCGTGCGTTTCGATCCCCATTGGAATGGAAAGTCGTACATGCTTTCAGCTGCGAGGGAGTAGTGTCCGTAGCGCTCAACCTCGTCGCGCAAAACACGAATTTGTTGCGAGTGACAGCCGTAACAGCCCTCACGTTTGTAAATCTTCGACCCCACGAGCTCAAGCGGCGTATAAGGCCGCATGCCTTCAACTTTTTCGATTGTTTGCTCGATGCGAAAGAGCGGCGCAATTTCCACCAAGCCGCCGATTGAAACGAGGATGACAGTGAGGATGAGCAGGAGAACCGAATTGCGCTCGATTTTGTCGTGATGCTTAAACATTTTTTAACCGAATTGTTTTGTAAAAATTATAAGCCATCACCCCAGCTCCACTGAGGAATAGCAAGCCTCCGACGGCTCTCGTGAAATAAAGTGGATGTAAAACTTTTAGCGTTTCGACGAAGGAATATTGCAAGAAACCCATCTCGTCGTAAGAGCGCCACATCAATCCCTGCGCGATTCCAGAGATCCACATCGCCACGATGTAAAGCACGATGCCAATGCTGGCGAGCCAGAAATGCACTGAAACTAATTTCATCGAATAAAGTTCTTTCTTGCCCCAGAGGATCGGAACCATGTGGTAGAGCGAGCCGAAGCTGATCATCGCCACCCAGCCTAGCGCGCCGGAATGAACGTGGCCGATTGTCCAATCGGTGTAATGCGACAAAGCATTGACGGTTTTGATTGCCATCAATGGGCCTTCGAAAGTGCTCATGCCGTAGAAGGCAACGGCGGTGATGAGGAAGCGTAAAACCGGATCGGTCCGAAGTTTATCCCACGCGCCGGAAAGCGTCATGATGCCGTTAATCATGCCGCCCCAAGACGGCATCCAAAGCATGATCGAGAAAGTCATGCCAAGTGTCTGAACCCAATCAGGCAGTGAGGTGTAGTGCAAATGGTGCGGCCCCGCCCAAATGTAAATGAAGATCAGCGACCAAAAATGCAAAATTGAAAGTCGGTAGGAATAGACTGGGCGCTGTGCGCGCTTGGGTACGAAATAATACATCATGCCGATGAATCCCGCGGTTAAGAAAAATCCGACGGCGTTGTGACCATACCACCATTGGATCATCGCGCTTTGAACGCCGCCGAAAAGTGGGTAACTTTCGCTGCCATCCCAGCGCAGAGGAATGGCGAGATTATTGACGATGTGCAGAATCGCGACCGTGACGATGAAGGCGAGGAAGAACCAATTGGCGACGTAAATATGCGGTTCGCGGCGATTTTTCAGCGTCATCACGTAAACCAAAAAGTAGCAAACCCAAACGATGGTGAGAAATAAATCAGCGTACCATTCCGGCTCGGCATATTCTTTGGCTTGCGTGACGCCAGTGACGTAGCCGATCGCGGCCATCACGATGAAAGCTTGGTAACCCCAAAAAATAAATTTGAGTAAATTTTCGTGACCCCAAAGGCGTGCCTGCGAAGTGCGTTGCACCACAAAAAAACTGGTGGCGAAAAGTGCATTGCCGCCGAAAGCAAAAATTACGGCAGAAGTGTGGAGTGGGCGCAGACGGCCGAAACTCGTCCATTCCAATCCAAAATTTAAAGCCGGAAAAGCGAGCTGTGATGCGATTAAAACGCCGATCGAAAATCCGACAATTCCCCAAAAAGTCGCGGCGATGGTGAAGAGTTTTAGGATGGAGTAGTTGTAATCAGGGGAGGCGTAAGGCGTAAGGCGTAAGGCGTTAGTCATGAAATTATTAGTTTTAGTGCCATCAAAAACAGCATGATCGCGTTGATCAAAATTACTGTTTTGGCGATGAATTTAAATTCGGGAAGTTTGGTTAAAAAAAATCCGCCACAAGCTGTGAAAAAGAGCGACGGAAAAGTTGCGATTCCGAAAAAAAACATTCCCGCGGCGGCCAAAATTGGCGAGGAAATTACGGCGGAAATCGCGAAGGCGCCGTAGAGTAATCCGCAAGGAATGAAGCCAAGAATCAGGCCGAGAAAATAACCTCGAAAGCCGCGGGGGTCTTGGAATAAATTTGTTAAAAGTTTTTTGGAAATTTTCTGGAAAAGCTTCAAATTTTTTAGGTTTTTTGATTTAAAGCGCAACGTGAAATCCCATACAAAATTCCTCTCGAAAAGCAGACCTAAAAAAAACAGTGAAGCGAAAAATAAAAACAGTGCCGACAAAAATCTGAATCCAGAAAATTCCTGAATATTTTTTGTAAAAAATGAGCAAAGAAATCCGAGAAAAGAATAGGTCGTGATGCGTCCGGCGTGGTATGGCAGCAATGAAAGATTTTTTAATTTTTGAAAATTAGAAAAATTTTCGAGCGAAGTTTTTTGCAAACGATTCGAAACTTGAGTCAAAACAAAAGGTCCGCACATCCCAACGCAATGCGAGAATCCGCCGAAAAATCCGAGGGAGATTAGGGAAAAAATTAGTGTGAAATTATTGGTCATTTTAAGAAATATCTCGCCGTCATGCTGAGCCCGTCGAAGCATGATTTTAGGCGCTGAATCTCAAATCATGCTTCGACAGGCTCAGCATGACCATTGATGGTT
>CAINKA010000031.1 GCA_903849835.1 uncultured Alphaproteobacteria bacterium | reverse complement strand
TACATAAAAATAAATTTATCATGCGCTCCCCACCCCTATTGTCAATCCGCGACGCCACAATCTCCTTCGCCAAAAAAACACTTTTTGAAAATCTCCATCTCAATCTTTTTCCGCGTGATCGCATTTGCTTAATCGGAAAAAATGGCGTCGGCAAAACTAGTTTGATGAATGCGATTGCCGGCGATTTTGATCTTGATTGTGGTGAGCGCTGGATCATGCCAAACGCCACTGTAGGCTATCTAACGCAAAGCGAAAAATTGCCTGACAATGTCACGGTTTTCGATTTTATTTTGGCGGGATTAAAGCTCGACGAACACAAATCTTACGTCGTCGACATCGTCTGCGATCACTTGCAAATCGACAAAAATTCTCTGACGCAGAATCTTTCCGGTGGACAAAAACGTCGCGTAAATTTGGCGCGAGCGCTGGTTTTGGAGCCAGATATTTTGCTGCTCGACGAGCCAACAAATCACCTCGATTTGGAAGTGATTCAATGGCTCGAAAATTATTTGCAGAGCTTCAAAGGCGCGCTGCTTGTGATCTCGCACGATCGCAAATTTCTTGAAAAAATTTCCAACAAAGTTTTTTGGCTGCGCGCTGGGCAAATAAAAGTTAATCAAAATGGCTACGAAAATTTTGATGAATGGGCGGGCGGAATCATCGAGCACGAGCGTCGCGAACTTTCTAATTTAGAAAAAAAAGTTGGACTTGAGAGTGGTTGGTTGCAGACGGGAGTAACAGGCAGAAGAAAAAGAAATATCGGCCGCCTACATTATTTGGGTGAGCTGCGACAAAAATTAGAAGCGCAGAAAAAGCTGGTGAAGGCCAATCAGAGCTACATGAAAATCGAATCGCAGAAGATTGAAGAAGATGCGCCGCAGGTGATTTTGAGTTTGAATAATGTGAGTAAAAGTTTTGATTGCAGCCGGACGGGGTTACAAACCACGTCTCGCACCGAAGAAACCCCGCCTCACAACATCTTAATCGAAAAATTTTCCCTCAAAATCCTCCGCGGTGAAAAAATCGGAATCATCGGGAAAAACGGCAGCGGAAAATCGACGCTTTTAAAAATGATGCTCGGCGAAATTAAGCCCGATTCCGGCACGGTTAAACCTGCTCGCGACATAAGCCTATCCTACTTCGATCAAGGTCGCAGCAAAATCAGGCCGACTTCAACAATTCAGGAAATTCTCTGCGATTCCGGTTCGGATTACGTCAAGCTTGCCAACGGAAAAACTAAGCACATTGCCGGTTATTTGAAGGATTTTTTGTTTGATCCGAAGGATACGCAGACACTCGCTGGAACCTTGTCTGGCGGGCAGCAAAACCGTTTGTTACTGGCAAAAACTTTAGCCAATCCGGGAAATTTTATGATCCTCGACGAGCCAACAAATGACCTCGACATGGATTCACTCGACATGCTGCAAGAATATTTGGTGGCCTACAAAGGCACGCTGCTCGTGGTTTCGCACGATCGTGATTTTTTGGATAATGTTGCGACTTCGATTCTTGCTTTTGAAGGAAACGCCGAAATTACGAGTCACGTTGGGGGTTATTCGGATTATTTAGAATTTGTTCGACGCCGGACATGTAGCCGGACGGGGTTTGCAACCCCGTCCGCACGTTCAGTTCCAAATGACATGAACATTGAGACTGGGTTACAAACCCCGTCTCGCACTGAGGGAGAATCTCTCAACGAGGGAGAATCTCGCAGTGAAAAAAAACTCTCCTACAAGCACAAATACGAACTCGAAAAACTCCCAGCAAAAATTGAAAAGTTGGAAGAAAAAATTCGCGAATTAAGCGAAGAACTCAGCGAAACTGAAGATAGAAATTCTGCAAACCTTGCTCACATCGCGATGGAAATCGCAAAATATCAAAAAGAACTCGATGCCTCTGAAGCTAGATGGCTAGAGCTTGAAGAGCTTGCTTAATTAAAGCGCATTTACAATCTCGAAAAAAAATTCTCCTCAAGCCAAATAAAATTTATGAAAAAAAAAGAAGATCAAAATCGTCTCGATAGTTACGTGGCTCAAGTGAAAGAGCGCGTTACAAATTTTATCGGCTATCCCGTTTCAACCGATTTCGATTATTCTGAACTTTATCCGCTTTTTAAATATCCTCTCAACAACCTTGGCGACCCGCTAATCGAGTCGACTTACGATTTAAATTCACGCTCAATCGAACGTGAAGTTGTGCAATTTTTTTGTGAAATTTTTAAAGCCCCGAAAGAAAATTCTTGGGGCTATGTGACGAATGGTGGATCGGAGGGAAATCTTTATGCGCTTTACGTGGCGCGGGAGCTCTATCCGCAAGGCATGGTTTATTTTTCTGAATCCACGCATTACAGCGTCAATAAAAACATCAGATTGCTCAACATGCCAAGCATCATGATTCGTTCGCAAGAAAGCGGCGAAATGGATTACGAAGATTTGAAAGACGCAGTGCATACCCATCGTGATCGTCCAGCAATTGTCGTCGCAAACATTGGCAGCACGATGACGGAAGCGAAAGACGACATCTCTAAAATTAAAACGATGCTGCGCGCATCAGCAATTCGTAGCAGCTACATCCATTGTGATGCCGCACTTTCCGGAGCTTATTTGGCACTTTTGGAAACGAGTCCGAAGTTTGATTTTCCAAGCGGCACAGACTCAATCGCAATCAGCGGTCATAAATTTATCGGATCACCAATTCCTTGTGGAGTCGTGATCGTGAAAAAAAATTACAAGGAAAGAATAGGTCAATCCATCCCTTACATCGGCACGATGGACACTACAATCACAGGCTCTCGCAATGGTCACAGTCCATTATTTTTGTGGTATGCAATTAAAAAAATGGGAGTCGAAGGCTTGAAAGAAAGGGCGCTGAAAAGCATGGAACTCGCCGCCTACACCGAAAAAAAATTGCAGGAACTTGGTCTTGATGCTTGGAGAAATCCGAATGCGATCACGGTTGTGATGCCTCAACCATCGGAAGATATTTGCAAAAAATGGCAGCTTGCCACCGAAAATGGAATCTCGCACATCATCTGTATGCCTGGTTTGACGCAGCAAGTGATCGATGATTTTTTGGAAGATTTGAGAAATTCTCTGTCGAGCAGTGCGCTAAAAAATTGCTGAGCAAGGTAGATAAAATTCGCTGGTCATTTTTTTTGGAATCGAAACAAAAATATTTTTTCCCTCAATATTTTTTTCCTTTAGGCACGCATCTTCACGCGTGAGCAATTCGCTACCGTTCAAAAAATAAACGCAGAGCCCTTGATTCACCATGCTTTGCATCGCTGCAGAATTTTTTTTCAAATAAAATTTTGTGATTTGTTGCAACGATTTTTCTGACAAACATCCAACAATTCCTGGAGTCGCAATAATTTTGTGAGACACGTTAAAAGGCTTTGGCGGCGTGGTTTCAGCAGGATTTTGCGGAAGATTAAAAATATTCAAAGTTGTGATAATCGGCGTGATTATTAGCGCGAGGATAGCGATGGTTATGAATTTTTGCATGAAAATGAGTTAAAGAAATTTTTTTATTACTCACTTTTTATGGGTTTTTTGAGTTATGGAGTTGAGGTTTTTTTACTGGTGTGGGACTGAGTTTATTCCTTTCTCCAAATCCCAATCCACGAACCTCTGACATTGATCACATAAGCGGAAATTAGTTTTTCTTTCATAAGTTTTTCGACCCCTTTCATGGAATCGTTTATCCAGATAAAATTACTTCTGTAATACGGAGAAAAATCATGCCACAAAATGAATCCACCTTTTTTAACTCTGTCCAAAATTAATTTGGTATCGGAGTAAACAAATTCTTCATCATGGCATCCATCTATAAAAACCAAGGATAGATCATTTATTTCTTCTTCAACTTTCCAAGTTTTTGTATTGGCATAAATTTGTTTTATGTTTTTCAAATTTCTTTCTTTGTAATAAATTCCAATTTGATCTTTGGTTAAAAATTCTGTTGTGAAAGCGCCGGCATTATTTTCCACCTGTTCTGGCAGAATGTTGACGGTGTATATCGTAGAATTAGGAGAGTTAACTGACATTGATGCCGCACTTCTCCCATAGAATGTCCCTATATCCAACATTTTCCCCGGTGTAACATTGGCGGCAAATGTCGCCAAAATTGTGGAATCTTTTATTTTTCTTCCGTTAAAATCAGAAAAAGAATCAATGGTATCGAGGTCGTTTTCAACCATGATTGGCTCCTTGCTGAAACCAAAAAATTTTTTTACATCATTAAAATCATCCACGACAATAAAGTTATTTTGTCTGAATTTTTCTTTTTTCTTTTTACAAAACATAATTTTTTAAGGTTGAATTGGTTGATAAATTTATTGATTAGATATTGCGTTAATCAGTTTTTAACCCCGCCCGCGCCGCTGCCAGCCTTGCAATCGGAACCCTGTACGGACTACAAGAAACATAATCCAACCCCACCCGATGGCAAAATTCTATCGATGCTGGATTGCCGCCATGTTCGCCGCAGATTCCTAGTTTGATGTCTTTGCGAACAGATTTTCCTTTTGCGGCGGCGATTTTGATTAGTTCGCCGACGCCTTCTTGGTCTAGTTCGGCGAAGGGATCTTTTTCTAAGATTCCGGCTTTTTGGTAGTGGCCGAGGAAGTTTGCGGAGTCGTCGCGGCTCAATCCAAAAGTTGTTTGCGTTAAGTCATTCGTTCCGAAGCTGAAGAATTCTGCTTCTTCGGCGATTTTGTCGGCGACTAAGGCGGCTCTAGGCAGCTCGATCATCGTGCCAACCAAATATTCCAGCTTCACGCCCTGCTCTTTGGCCACAGATTTTTCTGTCGCGACAATTAATTCTTTCAAAATTTGCAGCTCTTTTTTGGTCGCAACTAGCGGCACCATGATTTCCAGAAGCACGTCTTGCTTAGTTTCTTTTTTTACAATCGACGCAGCTTCGAAAATCGCCCTCGCCTGCATTTCGTAAATTTCGGGATAAGAAATTCCGAGTCTGCAACCGCGATGGCCAAGCATCGGGTTTTGTTCTTGCAGCTGGTGGGTGCGATGTTTGACGTAGCTGACGTCAAGGCCGACAGCCTTCGCCACTTCAGCGATCTCGCTATCTTTGTGTGGCAAAAATTCGTGGAGTGGAGGATCGAGCAGGCGGATCGTGACTGGGAGGCCGGTCATGATTTTAAAAATCTCGACGAAATCTTGGCGCTGCATTGGCAAAAGTTTGGCCAGCGCTTTTTTTCTGCCCTCAACTTCTTCGGCCAAAATCATTTCGCGCACGGAAATAATTCGGTCTTCGCTGAAGAACATGTGTTCAGTTCGACAGAGGCCGATGCCTTCAGCGCCAAAGTCGCGGGCGGTTTGGCAATCGAGTGGCGTTTCGGCATTTGTGCGAACTTTTAGCACGCGAACCTCATCCGCCCATTCCATAATTTTTTCAAAATCGTCCGACAAATTTGGTTTTAAAGTTGGCACTGATCCGAGGATTACATCACCGGTTGAACCATTGATGGTGATGGTCTCGCCCTCTTTTACTTTGACGCCACCTGCAGTAAAAAATTGTCCGGAATGATCAACGTGAACTGCTGATGCGCCGGAAACGCAAGGTGTTCCCATGCCACGTGCCACAACGGCTGCGTGCGATGTCATACCGCCGCGTGCGGTTAAAATTCCTTGAGAAACATGCATGCCCTTGATGTCTTCAGGACTGGTTTCGACGCGAACCAAAATAACTTTTTCGCCATTTTCAGATTTTTTTTCTGCATCGGCGGAAGAAAATACGACTATTCCTGAAGCTGCTCCCGGAGAGGCTGGAAGACCTTTCGCAATCACTTTCACTTGCGCTTTTGGATCAAGAGTTGGATGCAAAAGTTGATCGAGACTAGCAGGATCAATGCGCAGCAACGCCTCTTTTTTCGTGATCAAATTTTCACCAACCATGTCGACGGCAATTTTCACCGCAGCATGTGCCGTGCGTTTGCCATTGCGGGTTTGCAGCATCCAGAGTTTTTTATTTTGGACGGTGAATTCGATGTCTTGCATGTCGCGATAATGCAGCTCGAGCTTTTTGTAAATTTTTACCAACTCGCCAAAAACTTCGGGCATTGTTTCTTCCATCGAAGGCAATTTTGAATCGAGTTGTTCCTTGCCGGAGATCGTGATTGACTGCGGTGTGCGAATGCCGGCGACGACATCTTCGCCTTGCGCATTGATCAAATATTCGCCGTAAAGTTCTTTCGTCCCCGTCGACGGATTGCGCGTGAAAGCCACTCCCGTAGCGGAATCGTCGCCCATATTTCCGAAAACCATCGATTGCACATTCACTGCCGTACCCCACGCCGCAGGGATGTTGTTGAGCTCGCGGTAAGTGATGGCGCGTGCATTCATCCACGAAGCGAAGACTGCTTCAACCGCGCCCCAGAGCTGTTCATTGACGTCTTGCGGAAATTCGCGACCGAGTTCGGTTTTTACCTCGGCTTTAAAAAGTGCGACGATTTCTTCGAGATTTTCTGTGGTGAGATCAGTGTCGGCGCTGGCTCCGAACTCATGTTTTTTTTCGTCGAGGATCACTTCGAAATTGTGATGATCGAGTCCGAGCACAACGTTGGAATACATTTGGATGAAGCGGCGGTAGGAGTCGAAGGCGAAGCGTTTATTGCCGGAATTTGTCGTGAGACCTTGCACGGTTTTGTCGTTGAGGCCGAGATTGAGAACGGTGTCCATCATCCCAGGCATTGAGGCTCTAGCACCAGAACGCACTGAAAAAAGCAGCGGATTTTTTTCGTCACCGAATTTTTTTTCGATTTTCTTTTCGATTTCAGTGAGTGCAGTCGCAACTTCTGCGCGTAATTCTGTCGGAAAAATTTTTCCGTTTTTGTAATAAAAATCGCAAAATTCGGTTGTGATTGTGAAACCGGGAGGAACTGGAAGATCCATCTTCGACATCTCTGCAAGGTTGGCGCCCTTGCCTCCGAGTAAGTTTTTCATTGAAGCATCACCTTCAGATTTTCCATCGCCGAAGGAGTAAACGAATTTTTGGTAAGTCATGTTTTAGAATTTAAACGTTAATATTTATTTCAATGTCATGCTGAGCTTGTCGAAGCATG
>CAINKA010000030.1 GCA_903849835.1 uncultured Alphaproteobacteria bacterium | reverse complement strand
CGAAAGTTTTAACTTTAAAATTAAGAATTTGTAACTGATGGCAAACAGCGCCACATAAAGCGCCAGAGCGGATGGGATTAGAGTGAGAGCAAAAGGAATCAGCCACGCAAATTTTTCCGCTTCTACTAAAAGCGAAATTGAGATCCAATAAATTCCAGCCAAAAAATATCCGAAACCGTAAAAAAATCCGAGCCAAAAAATTTGTTTTTTTTCACTCTCTTTTTCGAGCAAAAAATAAAAAACCGACAAGGAAATTATTGCTGCGGGGAAAAAATTAAATGGTGCAAAAGCGAAGCAAGAAATTGCACCAAAAATTAGTGCGACTGAAAATTTATTTTTAAGAAAATTTTTAATTTTTTTCATTTCTGACGTAAACTTCAAAATCATGCAAAACCCTCGTGGGTGGTGACTTTAGCCCATCAAAAATACTCGGCTTTTCTCCCATAAGGAACCTAATGTTTTTAGAAGGTTTTATTTTTTTATTTATCACGACGCGATTTTCGAAATGAAAATTTTGAAGAAATATTTTTTTAAATTCCGGATCTAAAAAATAATATTCCAAATCTCCAATTAAGCAGACAGTTTTTTTATCCAAATCTTCTGAGCCATTATTTACAAAAATGATTTTTGTATTTGGGTTTTTGATTTGATTTTTTATGTCGTCCAAAAAATAAGAGATGGTAAATACTCGATCCAGATCATCTATCGTAAACATCGTTTTTTCGCCAGAGCGCTTGCTGAGAGCCTGTATAAATGAGGAGTAAGGTTTTTGATGATTCTCTTTCTGCAAATAATGAACCAAAGGGAAATGATAGTAAGCCTTAATCGCAATCATTGCGATATTGTCATCTTTTTTTGGCGCATAAATTTTTGAATAATAGGCAATCGAATCAGTTAATTTATTTGGAGAAGAAACACCTTCATCATGTCTAGTAACAGCAACTATTGACGAAATATAAGAATAAAAAAGACAGGAAATTGATGCTGAAATAACAAAGACAGAAAATGAAAAAAAAGTATTAGAAAGTTTAGAATAAATTTTTCTTTCAAAAAAAAATAATGTCACAAAAAGCAGTGGAAGACTGATTGCGATATAAGCCCATCCACCTAGATGTTTCAACGCTATAACCGCGCCTACAAAAAAACAAAAATAAAAAGGTAGAAAGTAAAAAAGTTTTTTAATCAAAGCCTTTTGCGCAGCAGATTTTGTAAATTTTTGAACGAGAAAAAATGGATAAATAAAGACCAATAACCACCAAATATTTATAACGCCACCGAGACCAAAAATAGTTGGTTGCAAAATTTTAAGATCAAAGATTGGTAACAAAAAAACAGACGTGATAACAAATTTATTTTCAGAAATTAAAAATTTTTGCGAAGAAAGTAGGTCAGATAAAAATTTAGCAGCACAGATTGTGGTAATAGCAAAGAATATGACAACCTGATCAACCGTAGCAATGTTTTCTAGGATTAGGAGCAGTGAGGAAGCGGCAAAAAATATTGCCAATATTTTATCGTTTTCACTAAATTTTAGGCGTGAAAAAATTAGAAATACGAAGGAAAAAATAGAAATTCTTGATGCAATATGCCTCAAAAAATTATCAAAAAAAACTCCAGAATCATCATAAGCTGAATAAATTTTTAACCACATCGGCACCATGAATTCAAAAAATTCTGGCGTGAATTCCAACATCAGGAATAAATAAATAACGCCAATCCCACATGCGATTAATTTATCAATCTCGACAAAAAACTTCAGAGATTTTTTTTGGAAAAATTTATAAAATTCGATAAAAATAATAAAAACCAAATAATGAGGTTTTATCATTGGAATGAATCCCATCAAGCATCCGCGACAGATCATATCTCGCATTGTAAACTCGAATCTTCTTGTGAAGGAATAAGAAATATACGGATAAAGTCCGATAAAAAGCAGGCTGGTTTTCGTACCAAATTCACCAATTTCCAAAGCTTGCTGCCGCAAAAAAAAAGTTAAAAAATAAGCAATGATCAGCGAGTTGTAATGGATTTTATTTTCATAAATTGTGGTATTTTTTAAAATTTTTGCTGACCAAAAAATCGATAGCAGCGCAAGTAGATTTATTACTATTTCCGACAAAATAATTGGGCTGATATAAAGCAGGCTTGATAGCTGATATTCAAGGGCGTAGAGGTAAAAAGAGATGGGAAAATTACTCTCAAAAAAATCATAATAATATTTCCCACCATCAAAAATTTTTTTGCCCAAACTAATGTAAATTCCGGTATCAGCACCGATATCAATTGTTGATCGCAAAAAAATGCTTAGCAGAAAAATTGTAGCGCAGGAAATTAACAGAAAAAAATCTGAGCCGATAGTTTTAATTATTTTTTCTTGCATAAATTTCAAAATCATAAACCGCTCTTGCCCTAGGAATATCAGCCTCATTCAGCTCATCTGCTTTCGTAGAAAAAAATGAAATCTGTTTTTTATTTTCTATAATTTCTGACTCAAAAAACCTTCCAACAAATTTATAATTTCGCAGAAAAACTTTTCTAAATTCTTCATCTCGAAAAGAATTTTCAAGAAAACCAGCTACACAACGATGGTTCAAATTTAAAATATTCGGCGCGTTGTTAACGAAAATAATTTTCATATTTTTATCTTTTATTTGCGTCTTTAGATCATCAAAAAAATATTTTATAATTCTCTCCGAATTAAATCTGTAAGACTCATTTAGATCCTGTAGATACAAGGCGCCAACGCTGTGATGAACATAAGGATTTTCTTTGCCTAGGTAAGTGGTAATCGGAAATATTTCGGAATATTCTAAAGACCAAATTGAAATTTTATCATCGCTTTTGGCCAAATAATTTTTGGCATATTGCGAAATTTTATCCGTTAAATGATTGGGAGATTTTGGAGATGCCGTCAACTGCGAACTCAGCAAGGCAATTAAGGATGAAACCAAAAGAAACTGCGACAAAACAAAAATTGTAGAAAAATTTTTATAAAATTTGGCATGTGTTTTTTCGTAAAAAAACAGGAAAATAAAAAATATAAAAATAGAAAAAGCTGCATATACCACTTGATCTTTCATCGCAATCTTAACAGCGATTAAAAGCAGTAAACCAAAGGATGTGCAACCAATAGCTAACCATATTTTTTGATTAATTTTTTTTCCAAAAACTAAATCAATTTTGATTTTATCCTGTTTAAATTTTTGTAAAAGATTCGCGATAAAAAATGGGATCGCTATCCAGCAAAAGAGAATGGCGGCTTCCGCAACTGTAACTAAGGATTTCGGATCAACGACTGAGAGAAATAAAAAAATTCCAAAAACTATTTTTCCATCGTTAAAATTAATTTTTTCCGACTTAAGAAAATCATAAAATATTTTTGTAAAAACTGGAGTAATCAAAGCAAAAAAACACGCTTTCTGATCAATACTACCAAGGTTTTCGGTGATAATAATTAATGAGGCAGCAATAAAAACTAAAAATAAAATCTTATCATTTTCAGAAAATTTCTGACGCAAAAAAACCAAAAAAATTCCACCAAAAAAAATGACTTTAAAAGTAAGATGAAACCATAGCGCCGGGAAAAAAAGATTGGCTGAATTATAAGACGGATAAAAATCACTCCACATCGGCACCATAAATTCAAAAAATTCTGGCGTGAATTTTAGCATCAAAAAAAAGTAAATCACGCCAACCAAGCACATCACAAATTTGTCGAGTTCGATAAAAAAATTCGCAGATCTTTTCTTTAAAAATCTACTCATCTCAATCATCAGAGGCAGAAAAATATAATGCGGCTTTATACATGGAATAATCCCGCCCAGCAACCCTCGACAGAGCATTTCTTTTTTACTAAAAGATGTTTTTCTGGAAAAAGAAAAAGCTAAATAAGGGTAAAAAAAACAAAGCAAAAAACTTGTTTTGGTAAGAAATTCTCCAGCAGATAAAGCATAAATTCTGAGAAAAAATCCAAGCGCAAAAGAGGTAACAAGAAGGTTTTGATGAACTTGTTTCAGCTCCGATTTTTTTAGAATTTTTGCCGAAAAAATCAGAGATGAGAGACCGAGAAAATTAACAAAAATTTCCGCAGTAATGATGGGACTAATTTTTAAAATCTTTGCGATGCTGTATGGGATGAGATGAATCCAGAAAGAAAGCGGAAAATTACTTTCAAAAAAATCATAGTAATACCTTCCTCCGCGAAAAATTTTTGCCGCTAGATCGAGATAGACAGCACTATCTCCGCCAATATCAAACGACGATCTTAAATAAATGCTGAGCAAAAAAATTGCAGAAACCGACCAAAGGCAAAAAATTTTCGAGCAAAGAAATTGATCAGTTTTTTGCAAAAAAGATTTGAGATTTCTGAGCAAAAAATCTTCAAATCTTTTTCCTAAAATTAATCTTTTTTCTTCGATATTTTTTTGGATTTCCAAGGTATCAAATTGCAGCATGGGAGAAGGAAGGTGTTGAATATTTGAATCTCGAACTCGAAACTAAAACTCGCGTAAAATTCAATTAAATCTCAATCAAAATCAATTTTTAAAATGACTAAAACCATCACGGTCGCTTATGGCGACGGCATTGGTCCAGAGATCATGGACAGCACTTTAGAAATCTTAAAAGAAGCTAAGGCTGACGTTAAGTTTAACATCATTGAAGTTGGCAAAAATGTTTACGAAAGAGGCTTTAATTCTGGATTGATGCCATCAGCTTGGGAAGATTTAAACAGCACGCGCGTCTTGCTCAAAGCGCCAATCACAACTCCACAAGGCGGAGGCTATAAAAGCCTAAATGTCACGATGCGAAAAAAATTGGGGCTCTTCGCCAATGTGCGTCCCGTCGCTTCTTTCCACCCTTTCATCACCACAAAATTTCCCGGAATGGATGTGGTGATCATACGCGAAAATGAGGAAGATCTTTACGCTGGCATCGAACATCGTCAAACTGATCAAACCTACCAATGCTTGAAACTAGTGACTCGATTGGGTTGCGAAAAAATTATTCGCTACGCTTTTGAATATGCGATTTCTAACGGCAGAAAAAAAGTCAGCTGCTTTTCGAAAGACAACATCATGAAAATGACGGACGGACTTTTTCACAAAGTTTTCGACGAAATCGCCAAAGAATATCCGGAAATAAAAAATGATCACTACATCATCGACATAGGAACGGCGCGTCTTGCCGCCAAGCCAGAAATTTTTGACGTGATTGTTACGATGAATCTTTACGGCGACATTATTTCCGACGTCGTGGCTGAAACCTCTGGCTCTGTAGGTCTCGCAGGCTCTGCAAACATCGGCAAAGATTACGCAATGTTTGAAGCAATCCACGGATCCGCGCCCGACATAGCTGGAAAGGATATGGCCAATCCGACTGGTCTACTTCACGGCGCAGTGATGATGCTGATTCACATCGGACAAAGCGAAGTCGCTAAAGCAATCCGCGATGCGCTCTACAAAACGATCGAAGACGGATTCCACACGCCCGATGTTTACAACGAAAAAACCAGCAAGAAAAAAGTTGGCACCAAAGAATTCACTCAAGCGGTAATTGCGAGACTTGGACAAAAGCCAGAAAAATTACCAGAAATGCTTATCAACCAAAAAGCCGGCAACCCCTCTCAACAACCTCGTAACGACTTACGACTTGCGACTGACGACTTACCACTAGCGACAAAGTCGCTAATCGGCTTCGATCTCTTCATCGATTGGCAGCAAGAATTTGACGATCTTTTGGCGATGTTAAAACAGATGGAAAGTGAAAAATTAGAAGTAAAAATGATCAGCGCGAAAGGCCTTGTGTTGTGGCCTCTGATCGATAAACACATGATGCCGAATTATTTAAAAGGCCTCACGGTTTTACGTTTTATCGGCAAAGGAATTACTGGAAAATCAAGCAACGAAATTATCGATTCCAACAAAATAATTTTGCATAGCGACATCATCGAAATGCTTTCAATCATGAATCAGAAAAAAATTGATTTCGTGAAATATGAAGGACTTTACCTCTTCGACGGCAAGCCGGGATACACGTCGGGGCAAGGGGAATAACTCACAATTGACGACAGATGAATTACACAAAACTCCTAACCGTAATCGAAAAAACCATCTCGAGCTCGAGTTTTTACTGGCAATCATTGTCGTTAATTTCCTGCTTCATCCTCTCATATTTTTGCTACCGACTCAGCCGCAGATTTCTTTTTCCAAAAATAATTTCTGCCACTTTAAAGAAAAATACTGAGCTAAATCGGTTGGTCACGAGATACGCCATACCACTGCTCTACCCACTATTCGCCACGATATTTCTTGCAATCGGCCTCTCAATTTACAGCGCATTTTTTAAAGAAATGATCGTCTTTACCACCACGTTAAAACTCGTCACTTTATTTCTTTTTTTACGCTTCTTACGCATCTCTTCCAACAGCAATTTCGTCTCCAATGCGGCAGGATTATTTTTAATGCCGGCACTTGTTTTAGATATTTTTGGATTGCTGGATTCAACGGTTGATTATCTCGATCTATACGCCTTCAAGATAGGCCAAGTCAGGATTTCCGTCTATCTCGTAATGAAAGCCTTCATTGTTTTCTTAATCGTTTTTTGGCTTTCAAATCTCATCAGCAAAAAAAGCAAATCCTACATCGATAACAACAAAAGCATCAAATCGAGCACCAAAGGAATCATCAGCAAACTTATCGACATTTTGGTTTATTCAATCGTCGCGATAATTCTGTTAAAAACTTTTGGCGTTGACATGACAACCCTTGCGGTGATTGGTGGTGCGATCGGTGTTGGAATTGGATTTGGTCTACAAAAAATCGCTTCGAATTTTATCAGCGGAATAATTTTGCTCTTCGAAAAATCAGTGGAGGTCGGCGATATTATCGAGATCGATAACGGAAATATTTTCGGCACTGTGAGATATTTTGGCGGACGTTACACTTTGATCGAAGGCTTTGACGGCAAAGAAATCATGGTTCCAAACGAAGATTTTATTATCGGCAAAGTTACAAATTGGACTTACTCCAACAATCGTGCCCGCGTTGAAATCAATGTTGGCGTGGCTTACGGCTCTGATTTGGAACTGGTGCAAAAAATCATGATTTCCTGCGCCAAAGAAAATTCGCATTGTTTAACCTATCCAGAAATCGAATGCTTCCTCACTCAATTCGGAGAATTCGACGTAAAATTCACGCTCTATTTTTGGATCAGCGATATCGTGCACGGCCGCATGCTTCCTAGAAGCGAGGTGCTAATGAGCATTTGGAAAAAATTTAGAGAAAATGGAATTGAAATTCCGCTGCCACAACGTGAAGTGAAAATGATATGATTTGCGCACCCATCGCTCTATTCGTTTACAATCGGATTGATCACACAAAAAAAACAATTGAAGCACTGCAAGAAAATTTTTTAGCCAAGCAAAGTGAGCTATTTATTTTTTGTGATGATGCGAAAAATTCTGACGGCGAAAAAGCTGTGCGCGCTGTGAGAGACTACGTCAGAACCATTTCCGGATTTAAAAAAATTACCGTGATTGAGCGCGAAAAAAATTTTGGGCTCGCCGCTTCAATCATCAGCGGTGTTTCCGAAATCATCGCAAAATTCGGGCGCATCATTGTCCTCGAAGACGACATGGTCACATCAAAACACTTCCTCACTTTCATGAATGAGGGCTTAGATTTTTACGAGTCGGAAGAAAAAATTATCAGCATTCACGGCTACATTTATCCGGTAAAAAAAGAGTTGCCGGAAACTTTTTTTCTACGCGGCGCTGACTGCTGGGGCTGGGCGACTTGGAAAAGAGGCTGGGATATTTTTGAAAAAAATGGCGCCAAACTTTTAGCAGAATTGCAGCAAAAAAATCTCACCAAAAAATTTGATTTCGATGGTTGCTACCCTTTCACCAGAATGCTCGAAGATCAGATCGCCGGCAAAAATAATTCTTGGGCAATTCGCTGGTATGCCTCGGCATTTTTAGCAGAAAAACTCACGCTTTATCCCGGAAAATCTTTGGTACAGAATATCGGGATTGACGGCTCTGGCACTCACTGCGCCGACATGAATCAATTCGATACTAACGTGGCAATGGAGAAAGTTTTAATCGAAAAAATTCCTATCGAAGAAAATCCAAAAGTAAGAAAAAAAGTGGCGAGTTTTTTAAAACCACAAAGAAGTTTTATTGAGAAAATCCGTCACAAAATTTCCAAAAAAATTAAAAAATTACGTAGCTCAAATGCTCTCAAAACTGATCAAAAAACAAAATTTTAATCCCGGATTTTTAGGAATTTTTTTTAACCCGTTCTATTTTGCTAGACGTGGCTTACACACGAATATCAGCCTACTCTCACGCCATCTCAGCGGCAAAATTCTTGATGTTGGATGCGGTAAAAAACCCTACCGAGATTTATTCCTCTGCAGCGAATATGTTGGATTGGAATATGACACACCAGACAATCGCAAATCAAAGCAGGCTGACTTTTTTTACGATGGAAAAACATTTCCATTTTCGGATGGCGAATTTGACAGCATCATCTGCAACGAAGTGTTGGAACATGTTTTTAATCCTGACGAATTTCTGACAGAAATAATCCGCGTTTTAAAACCAAGTGGAAAAATGTTGATGACCGTTCCATTCGTGTGGGACGAGCATGAGCAGCCTCACGATTACGCTCGCTATTCTTCTTTTGGATTAAAACATCTTTTGGAGAAAAACGGATTTCTGATCATTGAACAGTGCAAATCTGTTGATGATGTTGGAGTAATTTTTCAGCTCATTAACGCCTACATTTACAAAAAAATAATCGGCAAAAGCATTCGACCAAATCGAATAAAACGGATTGTGATCAGATCTCTTTGTTCGATTTTTAATTTGAGCGGATGCTTGCTGCAAATTATTCTGCCAAAAAATAACGACCTCTATCTCGACAATATTGTGATCGCGCAAAAGCATGCTTAATTTCTGCACTCTATTCGATTCGAACTATCTGGCATATGGCTTGGTGATGTATGAATCGCTGAAAAAAAACTGCGCTGATTTTCATCTTTTTATTTTTGCCTTCGATGAAAAATGTGAAGAAGTTTTAAAAAAATTAGCGCTGGAAAATGTCACGGTGATTTCGCTGAAAGATTTTGAAGATGAAGAATTACTCAGAATAAAACCAACAAGAGGCAAAGGTGAATATTGCTGGACGTGCACTCCTTCAACAATTTTTTATGTTTTAAAAAACTTCGCGGTGCCAAGCTGCACCTATATCGATGCCGATCTTTATTTTTTTTCTGATCCTAAAATTTTGATTGAAGAACTCGGAGAAAAATCAGTTTCAATCATCGAGCATCGCTACACGCCAAAATATGATCAGAGCAAAAACTCTGGCAAATATTGCGTGCAATTCATGACTTTCAAAAATGACGAAGATGGTTTGGAAGTGCTAAAATGGTGGCGTGAGCGCTGCATCGAATGGTGCTTCGGACGAGTTGAAGATGGCAAATTCGGCGATCAAAAATATCTCGATGATTGGATGGCGCGGTTTAATTGCGTGCGAGAATTAAAAAATCTCGGTGGTGGCGTGGCGCCGTGGAACATCGAGCAATATCGCTTCGTGGAGGAAAATAAAAAAATTCTCGGCATCGAAAAAAAATCCGGTAAAAAATTTCCGCTGATTTTTTTTCATTTTCACGGATTTAAAATTCTGAATAAAAAACAGATCAGACTCACCGAGGGCTACAAAATCTCACTCAACGCCAGAAATTTAATTTACAAAAACTACGTCGAGCACTTCATCTCTAAAATGGAGAAGAAAATTCCACTGAAAAAAAATTCATTTTTAGCAAAAATTTTTGCTCTTCTGCCTCACGAAAAAAATAACAAAATCAACATTTCATGGCTCACATCATAAACTTAAAAACTTTTTCCGACAATCGCGGAAGCCTTACGGTCGTTGAGGACAGACAGTTGCCCTTCAAAATCAAAAGAAGTTTTTACATTCACGGCGTGAAAAAAGGCGAGATTCGCGGCAAGCATCGTCACCACAAAGCAATTCAGGCAATGATCTGTTTGGAAGGCAGCTGCAAGGTTTATAATCACGATGGCGAGAAAGAGGAATATTTTATTTTAGATAACCCATCAAAATGTTTGGTTCTTGAACCGCGCGATTGGCACTACATGGAAGAATTTGTTGATCACGCCGTGTTGAATGTTTTGTCGTCGGAATATTTTAGCACTGAGGATTACATCTACGAGCCTTACTAATGCCGATTAATCAAAAAAACTCAATGTCATGCTGAGCCTGTCGAAGCATG
>CAINKA010000029.1 GCA_903849835.1 uncultured Alphaproteobacteria bacterium | reverse complement strand
ATCGCCATGGAAGAAGGTCTACGCTTCGCCATCCGTGAAGGTGGAAGAACGGTTGGGGCTGGGGTTGTGGCTAAGATTATCAAATAGGAAATCATGAAAAATAAAGAGAGCATTAAAATCACTCTTGAATCTTTTGATCATCTTGTTTTGAACAAGGCGATGAATGAGATCATCGGTACGGTTAGAAGAACTGGAGCTGGCATTAAAGGACCAATTCCTTTGCCAACAAAAATCCAAAAATTTTGCGTAATCAGAGGTCCTCACGTCGACAAAGATTCTCGCGAACAATTCGAAATCAGATCTTCAAAAAGATTGTTAATCATTTCTCCAACCGCTCAAACAGTGGATGCATTGATGAAATTAAATCTTTCAGCTGGTGTTAATATCAAAATCGCAATTAACGGAGCAAAGAGCTAAAATGTTGGAATTAGTAGGAAAAAAAATCGGCATGTCACACCTCTTCAACGAGGCCGGCGCTTCTGTGCCACTGACAATGCTACAAGTTTATGACAATTGCGTTTTGGAATTGGCTGTGAATGCGGATAAGGATTTTGACAATTTGCTCATGGCTTTTGAAAAAATTACCAATCCTAAAAAAGTTTCAAAATCTGTGGCTGGAATTTTCAACAAAAAATCAATTCCACTTTTTAAGAAAATTCGCGGGTCACAAGTTAAAAAAGGTTTGGAGTTAAAAGTTGGAGATTCAATCGCGATTGATTCAGTTTTAAAAGAAGGTGATAAAATCAGCGTTGCTGGAGTCACGATTGGCAAGGGTTTCGCCGGTGTAATGAAGAGATGGAATTTTCGTGGATTAGAAGCTTCTCACGGCGTTTCTGTTTCTCACCGCTCTCACGGCTCAACTGGTCAAAGACAAGATCCAGGTAAAACTTTCAAAGGCAAAAAAATGGCCGGACATATGGGTGTCGATAAAGTTACCACAAAAAATTTAGAAGTTTTAATGATCGATAAAGAAAAATCTGTTATCACTGTAAAAGGCGCGGTTCCTGGTAATGCGGGCTCTGATGTTGTTATAAAAATCACTAAGAATTTCTAAAATATGACTTCTTTAACTCTCAAAACTATCGATTTTGATAAAGGCGCGATTGGCTTTAAACAGCTTGACGTCGCTTCTTCTCTCGAAATCGAAAGTGCAAAATCTGTTGCTTACGTAGTCAGATGGCAGCTTGCAGCTAGAAGATCCGGCTCAGCTAGCACAAAAACTATGGCTGAAATTTCTGGAACTACAGCAAAACCTTGGAAGCAAAAAGGAACTGGCCGCGCTCGTCAAGGAAGTCGCAGATCAGTTCAATTCGTTGGTGGCAGAACTTGTCACGGTCCAATGCCTCGCTCTTTCGATTTTTCAATGCCGAAAAAAATTGTTAAAATTGCTTTGTCTGATGTTCTGAGAATGAAGTTAAAAGAAAATAAAGTTGCGATTTTTTCTGATTTTGGTTCGGAAATTAAAACTTCTAAAATCAGTTCCACTCTAGCCAAAAACAACGTCGCAAGCGCTCTAATCATTCATGATGGTTCTGCAACTTTAGCAAAATCAGCAAAAAATTTAAAAAACGTAAAGGCTTTAGATGCTAGAGCAATCAACGTTTACGACATTCTAAGCTTCGATCATTTGGTGATCGATAGCAAAATTTTTGAAAATAAAATCTTGGGGGCAATAGCGTAATGACTGCTCTATTTAACTACGACAAAATCAAAGGTTTGGTTTACACTGAGAAATCAAACAAGCAGCTAGCTGAAGGAAAATATCATTTCCAAGTTGATTCTAGCTGCACAAAAGACGAAGTCGCTTCACTCATCAAAAAAGCTTTTGGCGTTGAAGTTGAAAAAGTGAACATCATCAATACCAAGTCTAAAACAAAAAGATTTAAAGGTGTTGAAGGAACTAGAGGCTCTTACAAAAAAGCCATCATCACCTTGAAAGAAGGTCAATCAATTAATTTCGGTTCGTAACAATGGCTCTTAAGAATTACAAAGCTATCACCCCGTCGTTAAGGCAGCTTATCACGATCGATAGAAGTGAATTGTGGAAAGGCGCTCCGTTAAAAATTCTAACTTCAAAAATTGGAGAAGATGGCGGACGCAATAACATGGGTCACATCACTGTCCGTCACAAGTCTGGAGGTCATAAAAAATCTTTCCGTGCGATCGATTTCAAGCGCGATAAATTTGACTTGGAAGCAAAAGTTGAGCGCCTCGAATACGATCCAAACCGCACAGCTTTCATTGCTTTGCTGAAATATTCTGATGGAATTTTTTCTTACATCATCGCTCCACACAAGCTTGCAATTGGCGATAAAATCATGTCATCAAGAAATTTGATCGACGTTAAGATCGGCAATGCGATGCCACTTTCAGTGATTCCAATTGGCGCTATCATTCACAATATCGAATTAAAACCGGGATGCGGTGGAGCAGTTTCTAGATCAGCTGGAACTTACGCTCAATTGGTTGGAAAAGATGGGGGATACGCTCTCGTAAAAGTTCAATCAGGTGAAATCAGATTATTCCTTCTCGATTGCATGGCGACAATAGGATCAGTTTCAAACCTAGATAATAAAAACGTTACCATCGGCAAGGCCGGTAGATCAAGATGGCTTGGTATCAGGCCAACTGTTCGTGGTGTTGCCATGAACCCGGTAGATCACCCGCATGGTGGTGGTGAAGGAAAAACTTCTGGTGGTAGACATCCAGTTTCTCCAACTGGCAAATCTGCGAAAGGCAAGATTACCAGAAAAAGAAGCAAGCCGTCTAACCGCTTCATCGTAAAATCGAGACGAACTAAATAATTTTTTATGCCTAGATCAACTTGGAAAGTTCCATTCGTAGACGGTTACTTGCTCAAAAAAGCTCGCGACTATTCTAACTCTTCTAAAAAACAAATAATCAAAACTTGGTCTAGAAGATCGACGATCCTTCCTCAATTCGTAGGAATTAATTTCGCCGTTCATAACGGAAAAAAATTCGTTTCAGTTTCTGTCACCGAAGGAATGGTTGGACATAAATTCGGCGAATTCGCACCAACCCGCACCTTCTATGGTCACGGCGGTGATAAAAAAGTTACAAAAGACTAAAAATCATGACTCAAAAATTAGCAGTAGCTTCATTGGAATCAGTAAAATCAAGTCCATTAAAAGTCATGAGAGTGACTAAAAATATCACAGGACGTCCAGTTGCTGAAGCTTTAAAACTTTTACAATTTTCAAATTTAAAACTAGCTCCAATCGTTAGAGCTCTAGTTTATTCAGCAATGTCTAACGCTGAAAATAATCACAACATGGATGTCGATAATCTTTACGTAAAAGAAGTCGATGTTGGTCGTGCATTTGCTTTGCGCAGATTCGCAACTAGAGGTCGCGGTAAATCAAGTCGTATCTTAAAAACTTTTAGTAAAATTCGCGTTATTTTGGCTGAGAAATTACCAGAAAAAAAAGCGGAAAAAAAACAAAAAAAGGGAGAGTAAGCAGTGGGTCAGAAGGTTAATCCGGTAGGTTTTAGACTACTCAACAATAAAAACTGGGAATCAGTTTGGTATGATGAAAAAAATTATGCCAAGAAACTGATCAACGACGTTACAATCAGAAGCTTCATTAAGAAAAATTATTCTCATTGCGGCATTGGAAGCGTCATCATCGAAAGACCATCGGACAAAGTTAATTTGATCATAAAAACTTCTAAACCGGGAGTTCTCATCGGGAAAAAAGGTTTGGATATCGAAAAAATTAATCAAGCAGTTGAAAAAATTGCTGGCTGCAAAGTTGACGTAAAAATTGTTGAAATCGACAAGCCAGACACCACGTCATCACTGGTTGCACAAAGCATAGCGAAACAACTTGAAGGTCGTGCTGCTTTCAAAAAAGTCATGAAAAAATCCATGCAAGCTGCAATGAAATACGGCGCTCTTGGAATTAAAGTAAGTTGCGCAGGAAGACTCGGCGGCGCTGAAATTGCTAGAACGGAATGGTACAAAGAAGGCTCGGTGCCATTGCATACTTTGCGCTGCAACATCGATTATGCTATTGCGAATGCCTATACAACTTACGGCGTTATTGGCGTGAAAGTATGGATTTACAAAGGCTTCGTTGAGAAGAAAAAACAATCTTCGATTCAATAACGAAATTTAATTGAAAAATGCTAATACCAGCAAAAACAAAATATAGAAAAGCGCAGAAAGGCGGGAAGAAAATTCTCGGCACTGCTGCTAATGGCAATAGTTTAAAATTTGGCTCTTTCGGTTTAAAATCTTTGGAACCAGGAAAGTTAAATTCTAAGCAAATTGAATCCGCCAGAAAAGTGATCACGCGTTACATGAAGCGTGCAGGCAAGCTCTGGATCATGGTTTTCCCCCACACGCCCGTCACTAAAAAACCAGCGGAAGTTAGAATGGGAAGTGGAAAGGGTAACGTCGAATATTACATCGCCAAAATCAAACCGGGTCGCATTGTTTTTGAAATTGACGGAATTGATGATGCATCAGCTGCGACTGCACTTGGTAAGGCTGCAGCTAAATTGCCCTTCAAAACTAAAATCGTTAATCACGTTTAGATATGGAAAAAAAAGATAAAAAATCAGCTTTAGTAAATATTGCGGACCTAAAGAAGGAGCTACTGATGATAAGGATCAAAGCTTCTTCTGGCGAAACAATCGTCGCTAAAGATTACAAAAATAAAAAGAAAGAAATCGCGAGACTTTTTACAAAAATTAACGCCGTAAAAGCATAACATTCGTAGTGGCAGACCATTATGTCCGCCCGCCAAAATATAAAAATATGAAAGTCACAGTTCTAAACATAATCGACGAGAAAACTTTCAAAGCTCTCTCAACTGCTTACAAAAAACATCCGCGCTACGGAAAATACATCACTGTTCACAAAAAATATTTGGTGGATTCGCAAGGAAAAAAAGTAGAAGTTGGGCAAGAGGTTGAAATCATTAGCTCCAGACCGATTTCTAAACGCAAAAGATGGGCATTAAAAATTAACTAATTTGGTATTTTAAAATGATTCAAA
Organism: uncultured Alphaproteobacteria bacterium; assembly: GCA_903849835.1. Taxonomy (GTDB): domain Bacteria; phylum Pseudomonadota; class Alphaproteobacteria; order Rickettsiales; family UBA1997; genus UBA2645. The sequence goes on along the minus strand of CAINKA010000029.1, from coordinate 12,964 downwards.
TGCAAACAAATCTAGTCGTCGCCGATAATTCAGGCGCTAAGACTGCTAGATGTATAAAAGTTCTCGGTGGCTCGGACCACATGATTACTGGTATTGGCGAGATTATTGTTGTTTCAATCACAAGCGTAATCGCTGGTTCGAAGGTAAAAAAAGGATCAGTTGCTAAAGGAGTGATTGTTCGCACAAGAAGTAAAATCGTTAGAAGCGACGGCAGCTTTGTTAAGTTTGACGACAATGCTATCGTTCTAGTTGACAAGGATGGCGAACCGCTTGCCACTCGTGTTTTTGGACCGGTTGCTCGTGAAGTGAGACTAAAAAATTTCCTAAAAATCGCATCATTAGCTTCGGAGGTTTTGTAAGAATATGGCGAAAAAATTTAAAAAAGGCGATCAAGTAATAATCATTGCCGGATCAAGCAAAGGTAAGTCTGGGAAGATTTTATCTTTATCTGCTACAAAAGTTACAGTGGAAGGCGCAAACATTGCGACAGTTCATAAAAAACCAACTCAATCAGCTCCAGGGCAAATTGTTAAAGTTGAAAAACCAATTCACATTTCCAACGTTTCTCACGTCGAAAATGGTAAAGCGATAAAAATTAAATTTGTTACCGAAGCTGGCGAAGGAAAAATCTTCACTAGAAAAAATCGTGTTTCAAAAAAATCTGGAAAAAAAATCGGATAAAAAATGCAAACTATAACTGAAAAATTATACAAAGATTCAATCGCTGACCTGAAGAAAAAATTTTCTTACACCAACGATTTAGAGCTTCCAAGACTAAAAATGGTTAGTGTCAATGTTGGCATTAAAGCAACTGATAGTGACAATAAATTTTTAGCTTATTTGGCGTTACAAATTTCAAACATCACTGGCCAAAAAGCGGTTTTAACGAAATCTCGTAAAGCGATTTCAACATTTAAATTGCGCAAAGATTTGCCGATTGGATGTAGAGCCACATTGCGAGGCAAAAAAATGTATGAATTTTTGGACAGACTTACAAACATCGCTCTTCCTAGAATCAGAGACTTTCGCGGGCTTTCTCCAAAAGGCTTTAATCAGAGCAATCACTACAGTTTTGGAATAAAAGAGCATAACGTATTTTTGGAAGTTGATCTCGACAATATCCCAAAAACTTTCGGCTTAAACATTACGATCGCAACTACAGCTAAAACAAAAGAAGAAGCTTTGTATCTGCTCAAAAAACTTAACTTCCCAATCAAGTAATATGGCAAAAAAATCATTAACTCTCAGAAACGCTAAAAGAAAAAAAATCTTTCAATTGCACAAGTCGAAAAGACAAAAAAATATCGCAATTGCCAAAGACGAATCTTTGCCATTTGAAGACAGGCTAACTGCTCAAATCAAGCTTTCAGAAATGCCTCGCGACGGTTCTCGCATCAGACAAAGAAACAGATGCGCTCTAACTGGAAGGCCTAGGGGAAATTTAAGAAAATTCGGATTATCTCGTATTGCAGTCAGAGAGTTAGCTTCTTGGGGACAAATTCCAGGCCTCATAAAATCGAGCTGGTAATTTCAATTAAAAATTTTTCAAAAAATGTTTTTCAATCATCCAGTTTCAGATCTAGTAGCCAGAATTAAAAACGGCTACATGGCGAAAAAAGCAACGATCTCTTCACCGGTTTCTCGTTTAAGAGAAAATATCCTGCACGTTTTGAAGGAAGAAGGCTACATCCTCAACTACAGCAAGCTAAAAGAAGGCAGCACAGAAAAATTCGACATCCATTTGAAATATCACTATTCAGCGCCAGTGGTGAATGAAATCTCGGTCGTATCCAAACCAGGAAAAAGAGTTTATTGCAATGCAGACAAAATTCCTTTGGTAAAAAATGGTTTGGGAGTTGTGGTAATGTCAACTTCTCAAGGCGTTATTGCCGATCACGATGCCAGAAGTAAAAAACTTGGCGGAGAAATTCTTCTTAAAATATTTTAGTTTTTAATCATGTCTCGCGTAGGAAAATTACCAGTTAACGTTCCGGATAATATCAAAGTTTCGGTGGATAAAAACATCATCACTTTTGACAATGGCAAAGTAAAAAAAACTTATCAAATCAGCTCTGGCGTTAAGGCGGAGTTCGCTGATAAGCAGATCAAACTTTCTGCCATCGATAAAAATGTTCCAGATATTTCAATGTTCGTCGGAATGGATCGCAGCAATGTTAAAAACATAGTTGCTGGATTACAAACCGCGTTCAAAACAATTTTAGAAATCAATGGCGTTGGTTATAAAGCTTCGGTCGATAAAGCGGTCTTGAGTTTAACTCTCGGCTATAGTCATGAAATTCTTTACGCATTGCCGAATGGCATCACAGCTGCTTTCGAAAAGCCAAATCTCATCATAATTTCTGGTGATGATAAGGTTCTAGTGGGGCAGGTTGCGGCAGAAATTATTTCTTTCAGAAAGCCAGAGCCCTACAAAGGCAAAGGCGTGAAAGTTTTTGGTAAGAAAATTTTAAGAAAAGAGGGTAAGAAGAAGTAGTATGTTGACAAATTACGAAAGAAGAAAATTCAGAGTTAGAAATAAAATTGTTAGAAATAACAAATCTAATCGTCCGCGAATAGTTGTTTCTAGGTCAAACGTAAATATTTACGCTCAGCTAATTGACTCAGAGGGAAAGGTTTTAAAATCTTTTTCAACTCTCAATTTCAAAGAAAATAAAAAAATTAGCGGTCTTGAAAAAGCAAAATTAGTCGGACAAGAATTTGCAAAAATTTGTTTGAAAGATGGTGTTACTCAAGTCATTTTTGACAAGGGTGCCTACATCTATGGCGGTCGTGTGAAAGCTTTGGCTGAAGCTTGTCGCGAAGTAGGATTACAATTCTAAAATTTTTTAAAATCAGATGTCAAAACAACAAAAAAATAATCAACGAGAAAAAAATAATCAGAAAGAAAAGGGCGCTTCTGAAATTACAGAAAGATTAGTCGCAATTAACCGCGTTTCTAAAACTGTAAAAGGCGGCAAGAACATGTCCTTCGCTGCCCTCGTTGTTGTTGGCGACAAAAATGGTCGCGTTGGTTTTGGAAAGGGAAATGCGACAGAAGTTTCTGACGCAAAAAACAAAGCTTTCGAAGCTGCTAAAAAAGCGATGATAAAAGTTTCTTTAAAAGAAGGTCGCACAATTCATCACGATATTTTTTCAAGATTTTGTTCAGCAAAAGTTTATTTGAGATCAGCTCCGGCTGGAACGGGAGTGATTGCCGGTGGTCCTATGCGCGCGGTTTTTGAATGCGCTGGAATTCACGATATCGTCGCAAAATCAGTTGGAACTTCCAACCCTTACAACATGGTGGGCGCAACATTTGCAGCTCTCAAAGCCCTAGTTTCTCCAAAATTAGTTGCAGAAAGAAGATCGAAAGAAATTTCTGAAATTGTTAAAAGAAGGAACTTAGCACTTAATCAAAGCGGAGAATAGCAAATGCAATTCGATAATTTTTTAAATAAAAAAATCACGATTACTCAAGTTAAAGGCGGATCAAAACTTAATGACAGACAAAGGGGAAGTCTTATCGGTCTTGGTCTCCGAGGCATTGGCACTTCTGCTAAAACTAATGCCACTCAATCAACAATTGGCATGATCAGAAAAGTTGGCCATATCGTAAAAGTATCCGTGACCGCATAATTTTAATTCTTAACTCTTCACTCAAATGTCTCTTTCTCTTCAAGGATTACCAAAAATAAAAAGAAATTCTCGCATTAGAGTTGGTCGTGGGATTGGCTCTGGTAAAGGAAAAACCTCCGGTCGCGGTGTAAAAGGACAAAAGGCTAGAACAGGACATCATTCCGTTAAAGGATTCGAAGGTGGTCAAACGCCAGTTCACATGCGCCTTCCAAAAAGAGGCTTTACCAACGTGCTTCGCAAAGAAGTTCAAGCTGTGAATATTCGCGATATTTTGAAGCTTGTTGAAAGCAAAAAGCTTGATGCTTCGACCACAATCACAAAGGAAAACCTAGAGCAAGTAGGGTTGATCAAGTGTAAAAATTCCAAAGTAAAACTTATCATGAGCAAGGATAAGTCAGTTTCTGTGCAGTTAAAAATCGCTGTAGATGCTTATTCTGAAAAAGCAAAAGCGTTCAGTGCCTAATGTCATCTCCATCTGCAAATTCAGAGCTCAAAAAAAGAATACTCTTCACAATCTTCATCTTGCTCGTTTATCGCTTCGGAACCTTCGTTCCAATTCCAGGAATTAACGTCGAAGTATTAAAAAAATTCTTCGCCAGCTCTGGTGCTAATATGTTTGGAATGATCAATCTTTTTTCCGGCGGAGCTCTTGAGAGAATGAGTATTTTTGCGCTTAACATCATGCCATACATCACCTCTTCGATCATCATGCAGTTGATGACCTCGATGTATAAAGGCTTGGAAGCTCTCAAAAAAGAAGGGGAATATGGTCGCGCCAAGCTAAATCAATATACTCGCTACCTCACAATCATCCTCGCATTTTTCCAATCTCTCGGCGTTTATTACGCCCTATCTAATGTCGAAAATAGCGCATTCATTTCTGATTCAAAAATTTTCATGCTCACCACTTGCGTGAGCTTGGTTAGCGGCACGGTGATGTTGATGTGGTTCGGCGAAAGAATCACGGCTTCCGGGATCGGAAATGGAATTTCTTTGATTATTTTTGTCGGAATCGTTTCTTCTCTTCCTTCAACCATCATTCAAGTTTTCGATCTTTCCAAAACCGGAGTTTACTCCTGGTTCACAATTTTGCTTTTCTTCGTGCTGTTTGCTGGATTTTTAATGTTCGTTTGCTTCGTTGAAAAAACTTACAAGCGCATAAAAATCCAATATCCAAACGCTGCGATGATGAAAGCTTCAGGAATGTCCGACTCATCGTTCTTGCCGCTAAAAATTAATATCGCAGGCGTTATTCCTCCAATTTTCGCTAGCTCAATTTTGATGTTTCCTGCTGCATTAGTTCAATTTACGGGAGTAGATGGAGATTTTTTAGCATCAACTCTAAGAAGGGGCGGGGCGGTTTATCTTGCTTTATTCTCGACACTGATTTTGTTTTTTTCTTATTTTTATTCTTCGATTATTTTTAACACTGAAGAAGTCGCGAATAATTTGAAAAAAGGAAATTGCTTTATTCTTGGCATCAGACCGGGAGTCGCCACCTCAGCCTATCTCGACAAAATCGTTTCACGCCTAACCTTAATTGGCGCGATTTATTTAATTTTTGTTTGCATCACTCCAGAAATTTTAGTGACGAATTACTCAATTCCGCTGCACATCGGCGGCACCGGAATTTTAATTATGGTCAATGTGGTTCTAGACTTGGTTAATCAAGTCCAATCACATCTTTACGCCGGCAAATACGGCTCTTCGATGACTAAAAAAAGAAGAGTTCGGGTGAGGGCATGAATATAATTTTTCTTGGCGCTCCAGGATCTGGAAAAGGAACGCAAGCCGCAATCCTTGCAAGTGAATTAAAAATTCCAGCAATCTCGACCGGAGAGGCTCTGCGCAAGGAAGTAGAGCTAGAAAGTGAAATTGGAAAATTAGCAAAATCCTACATGAATTCCGGAAAATTAGTTCCGGATGAAGTTGTGGTTGGCATCATTCAAAGCCGCATCACGCAGCAAGATTGCAACAAAGGATTTATTCTCGATGGCTTTCCAAGAAACATGAATCAAGCGATCATTCTTGACTCCATGCTTTCTTCACTCGGAAAAAAAATTGAAAAAGTTTTTAATTTTGAAGCCGGAGAAGAAATTTTAATCAAAAGAATTTCTGGTCGTTTTTCCTGCAAAAATTGTGGCACGGTTTACAACCGATATTTCAAACTTCCTACGCAAGAAGGTGTTTGTGATAATTGCAAATCTAACCATTTCGAAAATAGAGCTGATGACAACGAAGCGACGGTAAAAAATCGCTTAAAAATTTATCACGAATCAACTTTCGAATTGACCCAATATTACGAAAAAAAGAACTTGCTTGTTTTAGTCGACGCCATAAAAAGCGCGCCCCTCGTTTTTGAGGAGCTGATCAAAGCAACAAATTCCCCCCAAAATTAACTAAAATTAAGAGGACATTACCTTGGCTAGAATCGCTGGTGTGAACATTCCAAAGGAAAAGCGTTTTGTTATTGCTTTGACCTACATTTATGGAATTGGAAATACGACTGCAAACAACATTTGCAAAAAATTAAAAATCGATCTCAGTCTTCGAACTCATCAAGTGAGCGAAGACAAGCTTGTGCAAGTTAGGGCCTTGTTAGAAAAAGACCGCACAATCCTTGAGGGAGATTTGAGAAGAAAAGTTACCTCCGACATCAAAAGATTGATGGATATCGGTTGTTATCGCGGCATTCGTCACGTGAAAAAACTTCCAGTTCGCGGACAAAGAACTCACACCAATGCTAGAACTCGCAAAGGTCGTGGCGTTGCAATCGCTAACAAGAAAAAAGCCGTAAAATAATTTAAAATATGACAGAAACCAAAACTCAATCTAGCGAAAAAAAACCAGCTGCAGCTAAAGCTTCAAATAAAAAAAAGAAAAACATCGTCAATGGTGTCATTCACGTTTTTGCTAGTTTCAACAACACAATAATTTCAATTTCCGATTCTAACGGAAACATCATCTGCTGGTCTTCCGCGGGTAAGCATGGCTTCAAGGGCTCTAGAAAAGCCACGCCTTACGCTGCTCAAGTTGCAACTGGGCATGCGGTAAATTTCGCGAAAGAATGCGGTTTGCAAAACGCAACTGTAGAAATCAAAGGTCCTGGAGTTGGTCGCGAAGCCTCTCTGCGCGCTATTCAAGCAGCGGGTCTCAATGTTACTTTGATCAAAGACATCACTTACCATCCTCACAATGGATGCCGTCCAGCTAAACGCAGACGCGTTTAAGACATTCTCGCAGAATTAATTTTCTAATTTTTTAACCAAAATATTTCTTCAAATATGGCAATCCTAAAAGAAAGTTGGCACTCACTTACAAAGCCCACCTCTATCGTTGTTAAGGAAGGTTATGATAATGTAACAAAATCCGTAATCGTTATGGAGCCTTTTGCCAGAGGCTTTGGCGATACTCTCGGAAATGCATTGCGCAGAGTTTTGCTTTCTTCGATCAATGGTTTTGCCGTTACCTCAGTTAAAATTGAAGGTGTGTCTCATGAATATAGTGCGATTGATGGAGTCAAAGAAGACGTGCTAGACATCATCATGAATCTCAAATCTTTGGCGATTACAAAAAGTGATTCATCTCCTTGCGTGTTAAAACTTTCAACCAGCAAAGTCGGTCCAGTCTATGCTGGCGTGATTGAGCTTCCTGCCGGAGTTGAAATCGCAAATAAAGATTTGCTAATCTGCACTCTCAACAAAGGTGCAAAAATCGACATCCAAATGAATGTCGAATGCGGAAAAGGCTACGTCGTTGCTGAGCAAGGCAAGAAAGGTGATCGTCAAGTTGGCGTTATCTCAATCGATTCTGTTTTTAGTCCAGTTAAAAAAGTTTCCTACAAAGTTGAAAATGCACGTGTCGAACAAATCACTGATTATGATAAATTAATCATGGAAGTGGACACTAATGGCACCATCAGCCCACAAGATGCAATCGGCGTTGCGGCAAAAATTTTGCAAGAGCAATTGCAAGTTTTTATTAATTTCGATGTTCAAAAAATTGACGCTCCAATTCAAAAAGAAATTTCATCTGAGCCAGAATTTAATAAAAATCTTCTCAAAACAATTGATGAATTAGAGCTCTCAGTTCGCTCATATAATTGCTTAAAAAATGAAAATATTATTTACGTTGGCGACCTAGTCTCCAGAAGCGAAGCCGAGATGCTAAAAACTGCAAATTTCGGCAGAAAATCACTCAATGAATTGAAAGAAAATTTAAAAATAATGGGACTTGGTTTTGGAATGAAACTTTCTAACTGGCCACCAAAAAACATCGACGAACTTTTGAAGCTAAAAAATAAAGAATTCTAGTAGGTAAAAAACATGAAACACGGAATTAAAGGCAGAAAACTTAGCAGAAATAGCGCTCACAGAAAGGCGCTATTCCGCAATTTATCGATCGCTCTTTTGAAACACGAATCAATCAAAACTACTTTGCCAAAAGCGAAAGAGCTCAGACCAATCGTTGAAAAAGTGATCACTCTAGCAAAAAAAGACACGCTAGCTAATCGCCGTTTGGCAATTTCAATTCTTGGCAATCAAGAAATCGCTGAAAAATTATTTAAAGAAATCGGTCCAAGAGTTTTGAAAAGAAATGGCGGTTACACCAGAATTTTAAAATTCGGATTTAGAACGGGAGATAAAGCTCCAATGGCCCTAATGGAGCTTGTTGACAGAGTTGTTATTGAAGCTGTAGCAGAGAAAAAATCTTAATTAAAATTTTATGAAAAACCTACTTTTAAATTTTGCCAAAGAGCAAGTAAAAAAAATTCAAGAAACTCGTGGCTTCGAATTGCCTAAATTCAAAGTTGGCGACACTGTCAGCGTAAAATATAAAATTACCGAAGGTGGTAACACGCGCATTCAAGCCTTCAACGGCGTTGTGATTGCTAAGGCAAAAAATGTTTCAAATTATTCTGCAACTTTTTCAGTCAGAAAAATTAGCTCAGGAATTGGGGTTGAAAGAAAATTTCCAATTCATTCCCCATTACTTGCTGGTGTTGAAATTTTGAAACAAGGCGTTGTTCGCCGTGCAAAGCTTTACTACCTCCGCACCTTAACTGGTAAGGCTTCAAGAATAAAAGAAAAATTAGATTTTCTTGACAAAGCGGGAGTAATTGAGGGTGAAAAACAAGCAAATGCTTAGAGTTAATTTTCAATTCTTGCAAAAAGAAGGCAGAAAGATTTTTTCTTTTCTGCCTTTTTTTCTGCTCATAATTTCCTGCATATCCGATCCTTCGCGTTACGGTCGCGTCATAATGCACAGTAATGCTGACAGTAAAAATTCTTTTACCTTTTCTGTGAATGATGAATTTTTGAAGGCAAATTCTGAATCTCCACAAGATAAAAAAATTCCAAAAATGACCGAAGCGGAAGCGAATCTTTTGGTAATTTTATTGAAGAAACAAAATTACTGCCTCGATAAATACGGAACTCCAATTTTCACAATCGCATCGCGACAAGAAAAAATTTACGACATGACTTTCGCCCACCTAATCGAACAGCATTACAACGCTCGTCCGATTGCGCCACGCATGTATTTCGGGCAATGTGTTACGAAATAATTTCTTGCTATTAACCAGCCTGAAATTTAAGAAAATCACCATCCAATCAAAAATAAAAAATCTTAAAACATGAACGATTTACTCTCATTTTTTGCACTCAGAACAATCTTCACTTTCGCTTCAACAGCATTCGCACTTTTGTTGGTAATGATGGCTTTAAACATCATCACAGTTGAGGAAGTCGTAACAATTTTAAATTTATCTCCCGAAGCGGCAAACGCTTTCAAGCTTGTGATTTCAAGGGTTCAAGAGGTTACTGGAAACATCATGCACGTCATTTCACAACTTCTAAACAAGCTATTCGGATGGGCTGGGGTTGAAGTTGATTTAAACAAAATCAAAGTTGATGTGAACCAAACTCATGTTCCGTCAGCTCCAGCAAGTCCAATAGCAGTAGATCCATCAGCTCCTCAGAATTAGCCAACAGTGTAAATCAAAATCGTGATTTCCATCCTCAATTTTTTTAGACTCTCATTCTTATTTTTAATTTTTGCGCCGATTTATCCGCTTGACAAAAGTCGCGCAGTCTATTGTTTTCTAAGGTTCTCAGGCCCATCCTTCATCAAACTCGGCCAAATGTTGTCAACTCGCCCAGATTTAATCGGTGAGAAATTAGCTTCCGCTCTCTCAAGTTTTCAAGACGAGCTTCCTTCATTTTGCAGCAAAAAAGTTAAGAAAATTTTGGATCAAGAATTCGGCGAAAATTTTTCAAAATTTTTTTCTGAATTTGATTTTACTCCCATTGCTTCAGCCTCAATCGCACAAGTTCACCGCGCCACACTTCACGATAAAAAAATCGTTGCCGTAAAAATCCTCCGTCCGCGAATCGCGCAAATCATGGCTCGCGACATTACCACTTTGAAATTGCTGATAAAATTCGTCGCGATTTTTTCTAAATTTTTAGCAAAAAGTTTTTACGACATTGCCGATCTTTTGCAGCAAACCACAAAAAGTGAGCTCGATCTTTTGCAGGAAGCGGCCAATGCCACCAAGCTCCGCGAAGATTTAAAAGACGTGAAAGGTTTTTACGTTCCGGAAATTTTTTGGCAATTTTCAACGTCGAAAATTTTGGTGCTCGAATGGCTCGACGGCATTCCCTTCTCCAACAAAAAACAAATTCAAAATTCGCATTTCGACAAAAAAGAAATCGCGCAAAACCTTGTCGTTAGCTATTTCAGCCAAGTTTACGTCCACGGATTTTTTCACGCCGACATGCATCCGGGAAATTTATTTCTGCTAAAAAATGGCGCGATCGGTGTCGTTGATTTTGGAATCGTCGGAAAAATCGACAAAAAAACTCGTCTCGCCGTCGCCGAAATTTTGATCGGATTTTTAAATAAAGATTACCAGCGAGTGGCGCAAATCCACGTCGATGCTGGCCTCGTGCCGGCCACCACCAGCGTCGCCGACCTCGCACTTTCCTGCCGCAAAATCGGCGAAATAATTGTCGGCTCGAATGTCAAAGATGTCTCAATCGCTAAACTTTTATCCAATTTAATCGCAATGACGCGCGATTACCAAATGGTCACGCGCCCAGAGCTGCTGCTGCTGCAAAAGACTTTGCTTTTGGTTGAAGGGGTCGGCGTCACCCTCGATCCAAATTTAAATATTTGGGATTTAGCTCGTCCGTGGATCACAGATTGGGCGAAAAAAAATATTGGTTTTGACGCTAAAATTCGTGATGCGTTGAGTGATTTGTTTGAGTTGGCGCGGAAGTTTTTGCGCAGCGTTTAAATGTGCCCGACATCCTCGGCCTTTCAGGTCAAGGATGTCGCGGTTTTTTTCGAGGATGATTTTTTATGTTCAAAATAAATTCAAAATCCGATTACACCCAACAATACCAAGTCTCCATCTCTGATCCCGAAAATTTCTGGAAAAAAATTTCCGACAATTTTTTCTGGTTCAAAAAGCCGGAAAAAATTTCCGATTGTGATTTGTCGCGCGGCAAAATTTCTTGGTTCGAAGATGGTAAAACCAACCTCGCTTACAACTGTCTCGACCGGCACCTAGCGCAGTCCGGCGACAAAATTGCGGTGATCTGGGAAGCGAATGATCCGGCAGAAAAAAGTCAAAAAATAACTTACAACGAACTTCACGCGCAGGTCTGCCAATTCGCGAATTTATTGATCGCGCGCGGCATCAAGAAAGGTGATCGCGTTTGCATTTACATGCCGATGATTCCGCAAGCACTGGTCGCGATGCTAGCATGCGCGCGGATCGGCGCTGTTCACTGCGTGGTCTTTGCCGGATTTTCAGCGAAGGCTTTGGCGGGAAGAATTCAAGATTGCGGCGCGAAAATGTTGGTGACGGCGGATTTACTTTTTCGCGGCGACAAAAAAATCGAACTGTTTGAGATCGCGCGGGAGGCGGTTGCGGAGTGTGAATGTGTTGAGGAGGTGGTGATTTATTCTCGCTCTAATCACGACAGCAGGACGGGGTTTGTAATCCAGTCCTCACGTTCAGTTCAAAGCTCCAGCAGAAATGAACGCGAGGACGGGGTTACAAACCCCGTCCTGCGCAAGATCTCGATCTGGCAAGATGAAATCAAAAACTTTTCCACCACCCACCAAGCCCCAGCTAACGAAGCCGAAGACCCACTCTTCATCCTCTACACCTCCGGCTCCACCGGCAAACCAAAAGGAATCCTCCACACAACCGCTGGCTACATGGTTTGCGCCGGTTACTCCTTCCAAAATGTTTTTCAATTTCGCGAAAATGAAATCTTCTTCTGCAGCGCCGACATTGGCTGGATCACGGGTCACAGCTACCTCGCTTACGGTCCGCTTTTAAACGGCGCGACAATTTTAATGTTCGAAGGAATCCCAACGTACCCAACGCCGGCGCGCTTTTGGGAGGTAATCGCCAAACACAAAGTAAATATTTTTTACACCGCGCCCACCGCAATTCGCGCATTAATGCAGAAGGGCGACGAGTTTGTGGAGGGCCACGATCTTTCGTCGCTACGCGTCCTCGGCACAGTCGGCGAGCCAATCAACGAGGAAGCGTGGGATTGGTATTTCGAAAAAGTCGGCGGCAAAAAATGTCCAATCACCGACACGTGGTGGCAAACCGAAACGGGTGGAGTAATGATTGCGTCACTCGCTGGCGTTGCAGACAGCAAGCCAGCTCACGCTGGTTTTCCTTTGCCGGGAATTGCGCCAATTTTGCTCGACGATTCTGGAAATGAAGTTTCTGAAATTGGAAAGGTTGGAAATCTGTGTTTCGCGCAAGCTTGGCCCAGCATGGCTCGCGGGGTTTGGGGAGATGAGGAAAAGTTTTTAACTTATTTTCAAAATGGTCGTTACTCCGCCGGAGATGGTGCTTTCCGTGATGCTGACGGTCTCTACAGAATCATCGGCCGCACCGACGACGTAATCAAAGTTTCCGGCCACCGCCTCGGCACGGCAGAAATCGAAAATGCGATTAACTCGCACGTAGAAGTCGCGGAATCCGCGGTAATTGGGGTTCCGCATGAAATTAAAGGGGAGGGGATTTTTGCGTTTGTTAGTCGTAAGGCGTTAGGCGTAAGTCGTAAGTCGGAGGAAGAATTAAAATCTGAAATCGTGGAGCTGATTAAAAAAGAAATTGGCGCAATCGCGAAGCCGGAAAAAATTTTTCTTGTTGGGGCTGTCGCAAATCACCTAAACTTTCTTTCATAAATTTTCCTTAATTTTTTAATTATTTTTCTTGTTATTAAAAGTGTCTGAAGCTACTGTTTCCTAGCTCTCTTGGCACTTCTGATTCTTTTAAATCAGCAATCTT
>CAINKA010000028.1 GCA_903849835.1 uncultured Alphaproteobacteria bacterium | reverse complement strand
TTAGAAAATATTAGCCTTCAAATAAATCGCCAAGCAATTCTGAGTGGCATTAATCTTGAATTAAAAAAAGGCAAAATCACAACATTAATCGGGCCAAATGGCGGCGGAAAAACTTCCATCGCTCGCATCTTGCTTGGCATCTTGAAGCCTACTAGCGGCAGGGTTGAGAAAGATCCAAAAATTAAAATCGGCTACATGCCGCAAAAAATTGAAATCGAAAAAACTATCCCGCTCACTGCTCAAGATTTTTTGCAATTATCGACTCACAAAATTGAGCTCGACAAAAATTCAAGCGATTTAATTTCCCGCCTCGGAATTAAAAAAATTTTAAAAAAACAACTTCACGATTTGTCGGGCGGACAATTGCAAAAAATTTTATTTCTCCGCGCCTTGAGCAACAGACCAGACTTACTCGTGCTTGATGAGCCAACGCAATTTATGGACATCAACGCCACTCAAGAATTTTATCAAATCATCGATGAAGTTAGGAAATTAGCTCATTGCGCGATTTTGCTGATCTCACATGACTTGCACATGGTAATGCAAAAAACCGACTCCGTTTTTTGCGTCAATCATCACATCTGCTGCCACGGCTCGCCCGAGTCCGTGAATGAACATCCTGAATATCTTTCCCTTTTCGGCAACCGAAGCGCGATGACGGTTTATCAGCATCGGCATGATCACAGGCATTAAATTTTAGATTTAGGATTTGGGATTTTTTTCTAAGATCTAAAATCTAAATTCCTCGTAATCTCCCCAAACATCTCCCTCACTTTCAAATCCTTCAAAACCACCATCTCCATCTCCTCCACGGCATCCGATATTTCCTGCATCACCGGCAGTTCGCCAAGAAATTTAATTCCCATTTTTTCTGCTAATTTTCTGGCGCCGTCTTGGCCAAAAATATATTTTTTTTCGCCGTTAATTTCGAGGAAAGACATGTTTTGAATTATGCCTGAAATCGGAACTTTTAATTTTTGAAAGCAATCGATGGACTTCACGACGTCAATCACAGAAAGGCTTTGCGGCGTTGAAACCAACAAAACTCCAGCCAGCGGAAATTTTTCGGCTAGGCTGAGATAGACATCTCCCGTCCCCGGAGGCATGTCGATGATCATGATGTCAACCTCCTCGCCATCACTGCGCCAATTCACGCTGCGAATTAATTGGTGAAGAATTTTGGTCACCATCGGGCCGCGCCACACGCCAGCAGCGGATTCATCGACCAAAGATCCGATTGAAATACATTTCACGCCATGAGAAATCATCGGCAAAAGTAAATCATTTTCGACTTCAGGTTTTCCTTTGAGATTCATCAAATGAGGCACTGACGGGCCGTAAATATCAGCATCGACAAGCGCAACTTTGAATCCCGATTGCTGCAAGTTAACTGCCAAATTGCAGGCTATTGTTGACTTCCCGACACCCCCCTTCGCTGAAGCAACTGCAAAAATTTTCTTCACGCCAGTAACATCGGGGGTTTGGCGCATAAAATCCGCGAGAGTTTTTTCTTCAGGTTTTTTTGTCATTTTAGAAATTTGCAATTGAAAAAGATTCGATCGTGCTTAGATCGTGGCCTTCCCTTCTAAATTTCAACCAGCTGAAAAACAATGTTAAAACTTTTAATGAATGGCATGCCTCAAAGTCCTTGGGGGAAGCAAGATGGAAAGCAATTTAAAAAACCTGAGCAACCTACAAATAGCGGTGGAAATGGCGGTGGAAATAAAAACCAAGATCCAAAAAAACCAAGTTTTGATTTCGAAAATTTTTTAAAAAAACTCGAAGATTTTTTTAGAAAATTTCTCAGCAAAAAAAATCAAAATTCCGGCGGAAATTCGGAAGTTCCTCCGAAGTCGCTAATCGGACTTGGAATTCTTGGAGTGATTTTGCTGTGGTTGATCACCGGAATTTACAAGGTCGACACTGATGAAAATGCTGCGGTGCTTTATTTCGGAAAATTTTATTCCATCGCAACTCCAGGGTTGAATTACCACATCCCCTACCCTTTCGGCGAAGTGGTTAAAAAAAGCGTGACCATCGTGAACACTGAGGAATTCGGCTTTTCTTCAAACTTAAAAAAATCCGACAAAAGAAATTTTGACGCTGAAAGCCTGATGCTCACTGGCGACGAAAATATCGTCGATATCGAATTCCAAATTCAGTGGCAAATTTCTGACATCAAAAACTTCGTGCTCAACATCGCCGAGCCAAATCAAGCAATCCGTAAAGCCGCTGAGAGCGCGATGCGCGAGATCATCGCCCGCACTCCAATTGCTAATGCTCTCTCGGATGGCAAAGAAAAAATTGGACAAGAAACGAAAGATTTATTGCAGCAAAACCTTGATGCTTATGGCTCTGGCGTGCGAATTGTTTTGGTTCAACTTCGTCGCGTTGATCCTCCGGCACAAGTAATCGACGCCTTTCGCGATGTTCAAACTGCAAAAGCTGACAAGGAAAAAGAGATCAACCAAGCTCAATCCTACGCCAATGACATCATCCCGCGCGCCAGAGGAGCGGCATCACAAGTGTTTGAACAGGCAGAAGCTTTTCGCCAAGAAGTCATCGCAAATGCTGAGGGTGAAGCTGGCAGATTTTTGTCGGTCTACAACCAATATGCCAAGGCGAAGCAAGTTACAAAAAAACGAATTTATCTCGAAACCATGGAAAAAATTTATCGCGATATGGATAAAATTTTCATCGATAAAGGCGCTGCGAAAGCAGGCGTGATGCCGTTTTATCCACTGAATGAATTGCAACAAACTAGGAAACCAAACTAACAAATTTTAGATTTAAGATTTTAGATTTTTGATTTTTCTCAAATCTAAAAATTGGCGCCAAACCAATAAAATCAAAGTCTGCGACAAATCTAAAATCTTAAATCTAAAATCTAAAATTATTCGTTCCCATGCCTAAAAAAATAAAAAAACTCCTAATCCTCAGCACAACTTTTTTCATACTTCTAACCAGTTCAATCTTCACCGTTGATCAAAGGCAGCAGGTTTTGATTTTGCAATTTGGTGAGCCGATCCGCGTTATTGAAACGCCGGGGATAAAATTTAAAGTTCCATTTTTGCAAGACGCAGTTTTTTTCGACAAAAGAATTATTGATTTGAGCCTCGCTGAACAAGAGGTCATCGCCTCCGATCAAAAACGCTTAATCATCAACGCTTTCGCAAAATATCAGATCACTGATCCGCTAAAATTTTATACCACCGTCAACAATGTTTATGGCCTTTCAAGCAAGCTGTCGAGCATCTTGGACTCTAGCTTACGCCAAATTATCGGCGGAGTAACTTTGAGTGAATTGCTCACGGAAAATCGTGTTGATGTGATGAAAAAAATTCGCGATGTCGTCAGCGCAGAATCAGAAATTTTTGGAATAAAAATTGTCGATGTGCGAATCATGCGCGCTGATTTGCCGAAAGAAAATTCTGATGCAATTTTTGCTCGCATGCAAACCGAACGTGAGAAAGAAGCCCGCGAAATCAGGGCTAACGGCGCTGAGGAATCCGATAAAATTCGCGCCGAAGCTGACAAGCAAAAAACAATTATCCTCGCGGAAGCAAAGAAAAAATCTGATTTAACCAGAGGAAATGGAGAGGCGGAAGCTGCAAAAATTTATGCAAATTCTTACGGACGTGATCCAGAATTTGCAGATTTTTATCGTTCGATGAATGCCTACAAAGAGGCTCTCAGCAAGGATAAAACCAAGATGGTAATTTCATCGGACAGCGAATTTTTTAAATATTTCGGAAGTGCAAAAAATTAAAATTAACTTATGAAAAAAATTTTCTTTTTTCTTTTTTTAATCACATCAGCTCAATCTTTTGCGCAAAATAATCTCGCAAAAACATCGATAAAAACCGAAATTATTTCGCCAAAACAATCACTTGTGAATGGCTTTGCTGACACGGTTGAAGAGCTTCTTCCTGCAGTCGTAAACATTTCCGCAACGCAAGAAATTCAAACCAACAGCAATAGCGCAATCGATCTGCTCGGCGAGTTGCCGAAAAGTCCGCTATTGGACGACTTCCGCAACCAGCTAGAAAATCAATTTCGTGGACAGCAAGGCCAGAAGAAAAAAGTTTCTTCGATCGGCTCTGGTTTTATCATTTCAAAAGATGGCTCCATCGTTACCAATGCTCACGTCATCGAAGATGCGGATGAAATCACAATCAGCCTAAATGACGGTGCAAAATACAAAGCGAAAGTCATTGGAATCGACAAAAGAACTGACTTGGCTTTGCTAAAAATTAATCCCGAAAAAGAATTAAAATTCGTTAAATTCGGCGATTCAGACAAAGCAAGAATTGGCGATTGGATCATCATCATTGGCAATCCTTACGGACTTGGCGGATCGGTCTCGATCGGCATCGTTTCTGCTCGCAGCCGAGATATTAACAACGGACAATCCGACGATTTTATTCAAACTGACGCCGCCATCAACAAAGGAAATTCCGGCGGCCCAATGTTTAACTTGAAAGGAGAAGTAATCGGAATCAGCACTGCAATTTTTTCACCATCAGGCGGCAATATCGGCATTGGATTCGCTAGACCTTCCGCAACCGCAACTCAAGTTGTGAAGCAGTTGAAAGAGCAAGGAGAAGTTACTCGCGGATGGCTCGGAGTCTCGGTTCAAGACGTCACGGATGAAATCGCAGAATCGATGAAAATGGATAAAGCAAAGGGTGCTTTCGTCGTCGAAGTCACGAAGGACGGGCCAGCTGATAAGGCCGGAATTTTGCCAACCGACATCATCATAAAATTCGACGATCAGGAAATTACTGAGATGAAAATTTTACCGAAAACTGTCGCCAAATTTCCGATCGGGAAAGTTGCAAAAGTCACACTTTTACGACGCGACAAAATAAAAATTTTGAACGTAAAAATTTCGAAAATGAAGGATGAAGAAATTCAAAAATCTGAAACAAAAAATTTGGAAAAGAAACAGGCCTTAAAGCCTACGGCACAAGTGCTTGGACTCGGAATAGTTGAGCTAAATTCCAGCACAAAAAAAAGTAAAAATCTTGAAAGCAATGTCGAAGGTTTGTTGATCGCAGAAGTCGCGCAAAAATCTGAAGCTGCAGAAAAAGGTGTGATAGTTGGAGACGTGATTTTGTCCGCAAATCAAGCTCCGATAAAATCGATCGATGAGCTAAAACAGGTCGTTGAAAACGCGTCAAAATCCACCAAAAAACTTTTCCTTTTTGTCAAGCGCGGGGAAAATAATTACGCGGTTGTTTTATCGGCGAAATAATCATGCATTTTTTTTCCGCGAGATGTCCCGCCAAAATTAATTTATTTCTCAAGCTTACTGGCAGAAGGGATGATGGGTATCACGAGTTGGAATCACTTTTTGCGTTTTTGGATTTGGCGGATGAGCTTACGGTAAAAAAAAATGACGAGTTTAAGCTCGAAATCACCGGCGAATTTGCGCCATTTCTTGATCCCAAAAAAAATCTCTTCACCGAAATTTTAGATTTTTTCGCCACAGAATTTGGCATCACAAAAAATCTTCACATCAAAATCAAAAAAAATATTCCGGTCGGAGCTGGCTTAGGCGGCGGTTCCAGCGATGCTGCTTTTTTTATGCAAGGCTTGAATAAAATTTTTTCGCTGAATCTTTCGAAAGAAAAGTTGCAGGAAATTTCCCTCAGATTCGGATCCGACATCGCATTTTTTTTTGAAGATCGCGCCTCGCTGGTCAAAGGTCGCGGAGAAGTAATTGAAAATTTTTCTGACTTCGAACCGATTACAGCTTTGCTGGTGAATCCGAGAATTTCGCTTTCGACGAAAGAGGTTTTTGAAAAATTTGATGGCATGCCGCGCGGTGTCATGCCACTCGATGTCATGCTGAGCTCCGCCTGTCCTGAGCCTGTCGAAGGATCGAAGCATGATTCAGGAACTAAGCGCCATGAATCATGCTTCGACAAGCTCAGCATGACATCGATGTTAGAAAATTTTCCTAATGATCTAACAAGATCAGCAATCGCAATGCTCCCAATTATTTCCGGAATCCTCGCCGAGTTAAAAAACTCCGGCGCCGAAATCGCCAAAATGTCCGGCAGTGGCGCTAGCTGTTTCGGAATTTTTTCCGACGAAAAAAAACTGAATGAAGCCGCAAAAAAATTTCCAGAATTTTTTGTGAAGAAGGTAAAAATTTTATCGCATGTCTAGAACTTCCTACGGACTCCAATCAATCGATCAAAAACTCGGCAACCTTTTAAAACCGCTATTCCAAGGCAGTAAGAAAGAATTCGTGATGATCAATAATTTGGCAAAAAATTGGGAAGAAATTATCGGAAAAAAATACGCTGCTTTTTGCTATCCGAAGTCAGTCAATTTCAACAAAGATAGAAGCGGCGCGCGGCTCACCATCGCAGTTTACAACCCTGCTGTCGGATTTTTTTTAGACAATAATTCGGAAATTATTTTGGAAAGAATTGCTGTTTCTTACGGATTTAAATCGATCAATAAAATCATCATCAAGCAAGAACCCAAGCAACTCGAAGGCAGTTCAAAAACAGAAATAAAATTACCAAAATCCGAAGAAGAAAATTTGCAGCAAAAAATCAAAGATGTTGCCGATCCAGAATTGGCAAGGGTTTTGGCGGAGTTGGGGCGGGAAGTTTTTAGGAAATAATTCGATGATGTCATGCTGAGCCTCGCCTGTCCTGAGCCTGTGTCGAAGGATCGAAGCATGATTCAGGATTCAG
>CAINKA010000027.1 GCA_903849835.1 uncultured Alphaproteobacteria bacterium | reverse complement strand
GTCACCCCGCACTTGTTGCGGGGTCCATCCAGAAACAACATCGATTTAAATGAAAAAACTCCTCCTAACCCTACTCCTCCTCCCCACCCTTGCCTTCGCAAGCGAAAGCCACGACCACAACTCATCCGCCGCACTTCATCCCAAGCAAATGAAATGGGAATTTGACGGCGCATTTGGTCGCTTCGATCGCGCTTCCGCACAACGTGGTTACCAAGTTTACAAAGAAGTTTGCTCCTCATGCCACAGCTTGAGCCGCATGGCTTTCCGCAACTTAACCGCGATCGGATTTTCTGAAGATGAAGTGAAGCAACTCGCTTCCGAAGCCTCAATCACTGACGGCCCGAATGATGACGGCGAAATGTTTGATCGCCCGGGATTGCCATCCGACAAATTCGTCGCACCTTACGCCAATGAGCAAGCAGCCCGCGCAGCCAACGGTGGCGCCTTTCCACCAGATTTATCACTCATCATCAAAGCTCGTCACGATGGCGCCAACTACGTCTACTCCCTACTTACAGGCTTCTCCGACGCGCCAGAAGGCTTTCATTTAGCTGAAGGAAAAAGTTACAACCCTTACTTCGAAGGCCGCCAAATCGGCATGCCGCAGCCAATCGCAGATGACGGCCAAGTTGATTATCGCGACGGCACCACTGCCACCAAAGAACAAATGGCGCTCGACGTCGTAAATTTTTTACAATTCGTCGCAGAGCCTGAAACCGAAGCCCGCAAAAAAATGGGACTACGCACGATGATTTTCCTCGGAATTTTATTTGTGATTTTACTCGCCGCGAAGAAGGCGGTGTGGAAGAAAGTTCGGTAATTTAATCATAGACCCCGCAACAAGTGCGTGGTGACATCCTAAATACAACAAGTGCGGGGTGACAAAGCATGGGGATTGCTCTTAGCTGTCACCCCGCACTTGTTGCGGGGCCCATAAAACAAAATCCAATTTCCAATGACATTCCAATTCAACGAAAAAAACCAACTCACCGTCCAAAAAATCTTAGCGAAATATCCGCGCGACAGAAAAAAATCTGCCGTGATGCCGCTGCTAGACCTCGCCCAAAGACAAAATGAAAATTGGATTTCAAAAGATGTGATTGCCTGTATCGCCGAAATTTTGGAAATGCCGGAAATTAAAGTTTACGAAGTCGCCAGTTTTTACACGATGTACAACTTAAAGCCGGTCGGAAAATATTTACTCCAATTCTGCAAAACCACACCCTGCATGCTTCGCGGCATTGATAAAATTATTGAAGATTGCGAAAAAAAATTCGGGATCGAAATGGATGCAACCACGCTCGACCAGTTTTTTACGCTGAAAGAAGTCGAATGTTTAGGCGCCTGCGTCAACGCTCCAGTAGTTCAAATTAACGATGATTTAGTCGAAGATTTAACCTCCGAAAATTTCCTTCAAATCCTTGATGATCTTAAAGCTGGCAAGCAGTTTAAGGTTGGATCGCAAACCGGAAGACAGTGTTCCGAAGCAGAAAAATAATGTCAGAAAAAATAAAAATTAGACCCTCGGAAAAAAAAGATTTCGACGAAATCTGGCGTATTTTTAAATCAGTAATTGCTAGCGGGAACACTTACGTCAACCGCGCTGAAACCACGAAAGACGAAGCTCGCGCCAAGTGGGAAAATAAAAATGCTAAAACTTTTGTTGCAGAAATTGATGAAAAAATTGTCGGCGTTTCTTTGCTAAAACCAAATTACGTTGATCGCGGATCGCATGTTGCAAATGCAAGTTACATCGTTGATGAAAATCTTCGCGGAGCCGGAATTGGCAAGGCTTTAGCGCTTCATTCAATTTCAACCGCAAAGGAACTCGGCTATAAAGCAATGCAATTTAATTTCGTAGTTTCAACCAATGTTGCGGCAGTAAATTTGTGGAAATCTGTTGGATTTAAAATCATCGGCACCATTCCAAAAGGCTTCAACCACAAGGATTCGGGGTATGTCGATGCTTTTGTTATGTTTCGGGAGTTGTAGGGGCTGGTCTTGTGCCAGCCCGCGGGCGACCACAAGGGTCGCCCCTACAAATTTGCATCAGAATTGCCATGTAGGGGCCGACCCACGTGTCGGCCCGCAATCTTACAAAAATTATTCGAGATCGAGTTTGTGATTGCCGAAAACAACCGTTAAGGTTGTTTTCTCGGACTTGTAGCTCAGTTGGTAGAGCAGCTGACTCTTAATCAGTAGGTCGGCGGTTCGAATCCGCCCAAGTCCACCAATCCGAATAAACCCGCCGATAGTTTTATTTTAGCTGCGCTGCGCGTCAGTAGCGGTTCGAATCCGCCCAAGTCCACCAATCAAAAATTCTCGCGTTTAAAACTCGGATTAAACCACGCCATCATTGTATCCGAACCTAGCCTTCCTTCCGCATCCAAAATACGATTTTTGCAAAATCCTTCAATTTCGAATCCGAGAGATTCGTAAAGTTTTATTCCGCGCGAATTATTTTGACGCGTCATCAGCTCAACGCGCGCAATGTCGCGATGGTTTTCTGTTATTTCAGTCAACAAGTGTGAGAAAATTTTTTTACCGAAACCTTGACCTTGAAAATCAGGATGAACCACCAAGGTTAAATTTCCCAAAACATGTTTAAAACATTGAGGCTCATGCTTGTAGCAGTGAATTTCGGCAACGAGTTTTTCGGGATTTGACGGATGTTCGATCACAAAAATCAAACCCGTCTTCAAAGATTTTTTGACAAAATCTGCGACATCTTTTTGAAAGATTTCTTCTGCTTTGCGCGCGACGCCATTCGCTGTTTTTGCAGCTTCTAAATTGAGCAGAAAAATCTTCCGAACGTCTGTTTGTTTGGCTTTACGAAGTTTCATTGTGATCTTAATTTTTTGAATTCCTCAGCACTCGGAATAAATTTTCTGATTTTTTTGTCAGTAATTTTTTCGGAAGTTTTATACTCAGAAATTCCTAGCGGTTTGATGATGTAGCGTGTCGAATGTTTACTGATTTCTTTGTTGTTTTTAGCGCAAAGCACAATGCCTATGGAGCTTTGATCTTGTTGATGTTTCAGCTTTTCATCAATCACCGAAAGATAGAAGGCAAGCTTGCCGGAATATTCCGGTTTGAACTCTCCCGTTTTTAATTCGACGATTACGAAACAGCGCAATTCAAAATTGTAAAAAAGTAAGTCGATAAAAAAATCCTGACCTCCGACTACAAGCTGATATTGCTTGCCAATGAAGGCAAATCCACGTCCGAGCTCGAGTAGAAATTTCGTCACATTTTCGATCAAACAGTCTTCGAGTTCTTTTTCTTTCAGCTCCGAACCACGAATAAAATCGAAATTATATTCATCTTTGAAGATGCTTTCGACCAGCTCGGATTGGGCTTTGGGAAGGGTGAGATCAAAATTGTGGCTTTTGGTTGCTGAAACTTGCCTGCGGTAAAGATCGCTTTTGATTTGATGAGTTAAAACACTGCGCGACCAGCCATTTTTTATGGTTTGATCAATATACCAAAGACGCTGCTCTTCTAGAGGCACCTGATCCATCAGCGTCACGTGATGTCTCCATGGAATATCAAAAAATGGGCAAATTTTTAATTCTCCACCAAGCTGGTGGAGAATTGTCAATTCTACACCAAGCTGCTGGCAAATTTGAATTCCGTAGGTCTCAGCAAATTTTCTCATGTAGAAAAAATTTGTTACCGACAACCCTTTCATCTCGGGAAATTCGTTACGTAAATCATTCGAGATTCGTTCAACAATCTTACTTCCCCAACCTTCTACAGCTTGTTTTTCCAGAATTAATTTTCCGATTTTGAAATAGAGAAAAATCAATTCACGATTCACTGCCAGCGAAGCCTTTGTTCGCGCAGTCCGAATCTGAATTTTTAATTCATCAATTAGAGCAACATACGATGTTTTTGGTGATAATTTTTTCATGGGTTTTGGGTTTTTTGGTTAAGAAAAATTAAATTTTCCTCCGATAAGAAATCGCCTCCAGCAAATGATTCTGGTGAATTTTTTTTGAATTTTCTAAATCAGCGATAGTTCGTGCAACCCTTAGAATCCTCGTTACCCCACGCATTGAGCTTTGCATTTTTTGT
>CAINKA010000026.1 GCA_903849835.1 uncultured Alphaproteobacteria bacterium | reverse complement strand
TCAAGGTGCAGGCTCGAATCATGCTTCGACAGGCTCAGCATGACACAGATGTTTTTCTAAAAAATTTCTTAACCGGACAGCAATGATATCAAAACTGTATCGCATTTATTTTAAGATGTAGTGAAGTCGTAATAAATAAAACAAAAATGCCAACAACAAAAAACCATTTTATCCCCAGCCTCCTAGGCCAAAATTGGCACCAAAAAAAATTCAATGAAAGGCTGGCGACGGCTATTTACCAACGCTTTGGACTGTCGGAAGTTTTGAGTAATCTTTTGTCGTCGCGCGAAATTTCGCTTGCGGAAATCGAGAATTTTTTGGAGCCGAAAATCAAAAATATTTTGCCGAATCCGTTCGAGCTTGGCGACATGGAAAAGGCGGTGGCGCATGTGATTGAGGCGATTTACGCGAATAAAAAAATCACAATTTTTGCGGATTACGATGTCGATGGCGCGACTTCTGCAGCCATTCTTAAACGCTTCTTTCGCGATGTCGGAGTTGATGCCGGCATCTACATTCCCGATCGCATTTTGGAAGGTTACGGCCCGAATTCTGCGGCGCTTTTAAATCTCAAAAAAACCGGAACTGATTTGGTGATCACGCTTGATTGCGGCACTGTTGCCTTTGGACCGCTAACCGATGCGAAGGCCGCTGGGCTTGATGTCATCGTCATCGATCACCATCTCGGCGTGCTCGAAAAACCTGATTCAATCGCGGTGATTAATCCGAATTTACTCGGCGAAATTTTTCCGCATAAAAATCTTTGCGCGGCGGGCGTGACGTTTTTATTTGCGGTGGCGATTAATAAAAAATTGCGGGAGGAGGGGTTTTACGAGCCGCATCGCAAGACCGATTGCAAGACGGGGTTTGTAACCCCGTCTTCACGTTTGTATCAAACTCAAGCAGACATGAACGGTTGGACGGGGTTACAAACCCCGTCCAGCGCAGGCAGTGTGTCCAGCGACGTGCGCGAACCCAACCTCCTCAGCCTCCTCGACCTCGTCGCCCTCGGAACTGTTTGCGACGTGATGTCTTTGACGGGCTTAAACCGTGCCTTCGTCGCCCAAGGCCTAAAAATTTTAAAGCAGCGAAAAAATCTTGGGCTGCGGGCAATTTGTGATTTGGCGGGGCTCGATGAAGAGCCAACTGCCTACCATCTCGGTTTCGTGATCGGTCCGCGAATCAATGCTGGTGGGCGTGTCGGCAAGTCAGATTTGGGCGCGCGGATTCTTTCGAGTGAAGATGAAAGTGAAGTTTTGGAGATCGCAAATCAGCTCGAAATTTTTAACAAGCAGCGCAAGGAAATTGAAATTCAGGTTTTGGATGAGGCTGTGAAGGCTTTAGAGGCAAGCCAGTTGACGCGTAGCGCAACAGAATCATGGATCGGCGGCTTTTCAAAAAACGACCCAATAATTTTCGTCGCCTCAAAAAATTGGCATCAAGGCGTGATCGGAATTGTCGCATCGCGCGTCAAAGATCTTTACGGCAAACCAACCGCAGTAATCGCAATCGACGACGAAGGCAAGAAGGGCAAGGCTTCCTGCCGTTCGATTTCCGGAATTGATTTCGGTGCTGAAATTTTAAATGCGCGTTCGAATGGCTTGTTGATTGAAGGCGGAGGTCACGCGATGGCAGGAGGATTTTCTATTTTGCCCGAAAAAATTTCCGAGCTCCACCAATTTTTCTGTAAAAATTTGGGAGAAAAAGTTGCTGAAATTACCGCCGAAAAAAAATCCGAATTCGACATCGCGTTAGACTTGGCACAAGTAAATGTCGATTTGATGAAAGAGTTGGCGAAGTTAGAGCCGTTTGGCGTCGGCAATTCACGACCGAAATTTATTTTGCGCGATGTTACGAAGGTAAATGCAAAAATAATCGGCAAAACTGGCGAACATATTTCCTGCTTTTTCTCCGCCAAATCCGCCGTCGGTTTTAGCGGCAATTTATCGGCAGTGGCCTTTCGCTGCGTCGCAACTCCTCTCGGCGATCTCCTCCTTGATCCCACTTTCAAAAAACCAATGCACCTCGTTGGAACCTTGAATATCAACAGCTGGATGGGGATGGAGAAGGTGCAGATGATTATTGAGGATGTGGTGATTTAGAAGTTTCGCTGATGCAAGGACGGGGTTTGTAACCCCGTCTTCATGTTTGTATCAAACTAAAAGCTGACATGAACGGTTGGGCGGAGTTACAAATCCCATACAGCGACGTCCGCTCTCTCGTCGCGAAACTTCTCGCCGCCGGCACGCAGGGAAGGACTCGTGCTTGGACTCGCGGCACCTACTACATCTATTCCGGCCTTGCCACCTTCTCTTGCTAATTTTTCTACTAATTCTTTGGCCCTCTTAATCCCAGATGGGGACGTTGCAAATCTAACTTTCTAAAAAACCTAAGCTCAAAAATTTTTACAACCCAAAAACTGAGAAATTTTGTTATTTTTTTGAGTCAAATTCGATTAATTTTTAGTAAATTTCTTAGCAAGTTTGTAAATTTTGG
>CAINKA010000025.1 GCA_903849835.1 uncultured Alphaproteobacteria bacterium | reverse complement strand
TATTAACGATCCTTCTTTTATTGCACCAGCTAGACCGATGTCAGCAATTGGTGGTTAGCCACCAGCAAAACGTGGCAGCACATCAATAAAACTGCCAGCATGAATAGGCATATTCATATCATTGGCTGCTACTGAATCAACCTCCCCGCTTTCTCCGCCCAAAAAATCCAAGAAGTAAATTATTTCGCCTCACTTCGAGCTGAAGAAACCAACGTGCGTTCTGGTCCGGGGCAAAATTATCCGATCAAATTTACATTCAAACTTCGCGGCATCCCCGTTCACGTCATCAGCGAATATGACAATTGGAATGAAATTCAGGATTATGAAGGCCAGAGCGGTTGGGTGACGCAAAGTCTGCTCACAAAAAAAAGAACTTTGATGGTCAAAACTTCCAAAAGTTTCATCAATATGCACAGCAAAAATAATGAAAAATCGCGCATAATTTTTCGCTTAGAAAATAACGTGATCGGAGATTATTTGAAATGTGTCGAAGATTGGTGTGGCATCAAAATTAACGGCAAGAAGGGATGGGCGAGAGATGCTGATTTGTTTGGTGGCGATGAGATTGAAAAAAGTTAGCTGTTACTTATTTTCCTGCGCCTTTGTCTTCTCCGTCACTTTCATGACCTTCCTCTGCTATCGATGCTAGATTGCGCACCCCTCCTCTAGCTCTTATTATCGCAGGTTTTGCCGGGAGAGTCGGGAGAGTCGGCGGAGCTGGATCTACCACCATCGCCATCACCTCCGCTGCACCTATCCTACTTTGCTGAATTTTTGCTACCTCAGTCGGATCGCGCATCTGCTCGATAAAATAATTCATCATTTCAGTTTGACGTCTGCTCATAAATTATTCCTCCTTCTTTCGTGGATCCAAGTAAATCAAGATCGGAGCGGAGATGTAGATCGAGGAATATGTGCCGATGATGATGCCGAAAAATGCTGCGGTGCTGAAACTGTGAAGCGCTTCTCCGCCGAAAAGTATCAGGGCTAGAAGTGAAACTAACGTGACTCCGGAGGTGAGAACGGTTCTGCTCAAAGTTGAATTGGTGCTCGAATTGATCAAATCATCTAGATCCATTTTTTTGTAACGACGCAAATTTTCGCGAATGCGATCATAAATCACGACCGAGTCATTTATGGAATAGCCAATGATGGTAAGGATCGCCGCGATTGAAGTGAGATTAAATTCCAAACCGCTGATCGAATAAAATCCCAAAGTTAAAACCGCATCATGCAGCAAAGCGAAAATTCCTCCGAGTCCGAATTGCCAATCGAAGCGAATCCAGATGTAAATCATCAGAAAAATAAATGATAAAAAAAGCGCTAAGAAGCCTTTCCAGATAAGCTCTACGCCAACTTGCGGACCAACGTAATCTATCTTGCGATATTCAACATTGGAAAAATTTTTATTCAAAATTTCTTGGATTTTTTTCACCACAACCGATTGCTCTTCGTCAGCTTTTGCAACCCGAATCAGCAAATCTTTTTGATCAATATTTTGAATTTGAACATCTTTGACGACAGTCGTGAGCATTTCGCGAACCACACTGACATCAGCATTTTCCTGCATCCGCGCTTCAATCAAAATGCCGCCGGCAAAATCAATTCCGAGATTTAAACCTTTGCTAAAAACTAAAATTAGTGAAGCGGCGATGCAGAAAACCGACATAAAAAGTGCAAGCTTGTGCACTTTCATAAAATCGATTTTGGTGTGGCTGAGGCCTGAGCGGAGGGAGGAGAGGAAGGTCATTTAAAATTCTAAAACCCCCTTTGAAAAAGGGGGAGGAGCCGCGTAGCGGCGGAGGGGATTTTACTCGTTACAAGAAATCACCCGTCATCGCCTTACGGCGACGCCACCCTCTTTTTCAAAGAGGGTTAGAGATTACTTTTTAATTTTTTTGATCGCGGAGGAAATTCTGGTTAATTTTCTTGCCGCAGTATTGAGCTTGAAAACTTTTTTAGTGACGCCGCGCATAATTTCTGGCTCCAATGCTTTGAAGGCTTCGCGAGCTTTTTTTTCGTCGCCTGCTTTGATGGCATCATCAACTTTTCTGATAAAACTTCTGATTCTGTTTCTTCTTGCAGAGTTAACTAAATTTTTTGCCGCACTTGCGCGCAATGCTTTCTTTGCTGAGTCCGTGTTAGCCATTTGTTTGAAAATTAATTGGGAAAATTTTTAAGAGGCGGCGGAAAATAAAAATCGAATCCGATTTAGCAAGAAAAAATCTTTAAAAATACAACGCTATTCTTGACACGAGGCATCGAGAATCTGAAGCCCGTCTTAAAAACTCTCGATGTCATGCTGAGCCTGTCGAAGCATGATTCGGGGTGCTGTGCCACGAATCATGCTTCGACAGGCTCAGCATGACATTGTTGATGGTCGCGCCACAGTCCTTATTGGACAAATTTGTAGAACATATCATCGAATTTTACTGCGTAAAACCGATTGTTGCGATGCCGCCCATGTAATCCACAAGCACTTGCGGCACGTTAATCGAGCCATCTTCATTTTGATAATTTTCAAGAATCGCAACCAAGGTGCGACCCACGGCCAGCGCTGATCCGTTCAAGGTGTGAGCGAAATAAGTTTTGCCGTCGGTTTTATTTTTATACTTGATGGAGGCGCGCCGCGCTTGGAAATCGCCGCAATTTGAGCAGCTCGAAATTTCGCGATATTTTCCTTGGCTCGGCAGCCAAACTTCCAAATCGTAAGTTTTTTGGGCACAGAATCCCATGTCACCCGAGCAGAGCAGCAGCTTGCGGAAAGGCAATTCGAGGCGGCGTAAAATTTCAGCGGCGATGTTGGTCATGCGTTCATGCTCAGCCTCTGAGCCTTCAGCCGTAGTAATCGAAACCAGTTCCACTTTTTTGAATTGATGCTGGCGAATCATTCCGCGCGTATCTTTTCCGGCTGAACCAGCTTCGCGGCGAAAGCACGGGGTGTAGGCGGTAAAGCGCAGCGGCAAGTCACTTTCAGCAAAAGTTTTTTTAGCGGCAAGATTCACCAGAGAAACTTCGGCGGTAGGAATGAGCCAGTAATCGTCTGAGGTGCGAAAGGCATCTTCAGAAAATTTTGGCAACTGTCCGGAAAATTTCATCGCATCCGATTTCACTAAATTTGGCGGCGAAATTTCGACGTAATTATTTTCGAGTGCGACATCGAGCATAAAATTCGAAAGCGCTCGCTCCATGCGTGCCAAGCCTTGTGACAAGGTTGAAAATCTCGCACCCGACATCAAAGCCGATTGCTCAAAATCTAGCATTCCTAATTTTTCACCGAGCTCGTCATGAGCTTTTGGAGTGAAAGAAAAATTTTTCGGCACTCCAAATTTTTCAACTTCGACATTCTCTTCTTCGCTTTTTCCGACGGGAACAGAATCGTGCGGAATGTTGGGAATTGTGGTTAAAAGCTCGTTTAATTTTTCATCGAGCGAGAAATCATTTTCAACTTTTACCAATTCGGAATTAATTTTTTTTGACTCCTCAAGAAGTGAATTTGCGTCACCACCAGATCTTTTTAGCAAAGCAATTTCCTGCGCGAATTTATTTCTCTTCGCTTGCAATTCCTGAATCAAAAAAGTTTTTTTTCTTTTTTCTTCGTCAAGCTGAAGAATCTCCGAAGCCTTGAAATTCGCCGCCCGCGCCTGCATCGCCGCATCAAATTTTTCTGGATTTTCGCGGATGAATTTTATGTCTAGCATGTTGATTTTGCTGATTGATTTGGGAGGGAGAGGTGTTTAAAACTTTTTTCCATTCTCACTTCTCAAGTAAAAAATTTCAACGATGAAACTCGACGCCGTTAAACTTTCACAAAAATTAATTCGCATTCCATCTTACAGCGGCGTGAATTCAGAAATTATTGAATTTCTTGCCGCACAGTTAAAAAATCTTGGATTCACCTGCGACATTTTAAATTACGACGGCGGTGACTCTTACGAGGTTAACAATCTTCACGCCGTTTTTAATCCAAATAATTCCGAAAAAATTTTATATTTTGCTGGCCATACTGACGTCGTAAATGAGGGAGACAGAACCTCGTGGAAGCACGATCCTTTTGCTGCGGTGATCGAAGATGGAAAACTTTTTGGTCGCGGCGCTGTCGACATGAAATGTGCGATTGCTTGCTTCGTTTCCGCAGTCTCCGAATTTTTATCCGCAGAAAAAAATCCCCAAGGGGACTTGGCTTTCGGCATCGGATTTTTAATCACTAACGATGAAGAAGCTGACGGAATTAACGGCACTAAAAAAGTTTTGGAATGGATGAAAAATTCCGACAAAAAAATCTCCCACTGCTTGGTTGGAGAGCCAACAAATCCCACCAAATTCGGCGAAATGATTAAAGTGGGACGCCGCGGATCCATTGGCTTCACCGTGAAGATCACCGGCAAACAAGGTCATGTCGCTTATCCTGACATTGCATTAAATCCGATCACAATTTTGATAAATCTTTTGAAAGTTTTAAAAGATCATAAATTCGATGAAGGCACAAAATTTTTCGACGCGACTAATCTCGAAATCACTTCAATCACTTCACAAAATTTGGGAGCGAATGTAATTCCAAACACAGCTGAAGCCGCGTTCAACGTGCGTTTTAACGATTTGCATTCTGCGCAATCAATCATCGATTTGGTGGAATATGCTTGCAAAAAAACTGTGGGATTTGGTGCCACTTATGCTCTCACGCATCGCACCAGCGGCGAAGCTTTTTTAAGCGATCCAAAATTTTTAGCTGAAATCGTCAGCAAATCCGTCGAAAAAATTTGCGGCATAAAACCAGTTTTAAGCACCAGCGGAGGAACGTCTGACGCTAGATTTATCAAGGATTATGCCGAGGTCGTCGAAATCGGCCTCGTCAACCAAACTGCTCACAAAATCGATGAATTCGCGGAAGTGAAAGAAATCGAACAGCTACAAAAAACCTATCTCGAAATTTTGAAAAATTTCTAAAAAATGAAAAAAAAATTAAAATTAAATCACCTATTCACACCGATTTTTTTGGCGGCTTTGTTGCTGATTTTTTTAATCATCTCAAGCTTCGTTCATCATCTTTTTAACAGCACCTCCGACAAAATCCGATCTGATTTGGAACTAGAGTCGGTAAGGCTTGAAAGAGCTTTGGCAGATAAAATTGATCACACTTTTTCGATCATTAAAAGCATCAATTTGCAAATCGAGGAAAATCATACCAACAAAAATCACATCAACGAAATTTTAAAAAGATATCGCTCCCACCCTAGCCTCTCCGATACTTTTTCTTGGACGCTTTTTTCTTGGTCAGACGAAAATTACCAAATCATCGTTGATAGCAAATACGGAATCATGAAAGAGCCCTTCGATCTTTCGACTCGCGATTACGTTCCGATGACAGAAAAAGAACCCGGAGAATTTCATTTGGGAGCTCCTGTAATTGGATCGACAAGTGGAAAATGGATGATCCCCGGAGGTGTTGGTATCACTGATCGCAACGGCAAATATCTCGGTGCTACAACAATCGGTTTTGAAATCGAAACCTTGGCAAAATCACTTCACAAAACCATCAGAAATTTTGATGTAAAATTCGAACTTTTTGGCAAAAATGAAGTTGGGATTTTATACGGCGATGCAAGATCTTACGGCACTTACAAAGCCAGTGATGATGACTCTTACAACCAAAAAATTGGTAAAATTTTAAACCAAATTAATTCTCTAAAATCGGATAATATTTTTGACATTTCTCTACTAAAAAATCGTCACGCTTTTTTAGTGAAAAAAGTTTCCGACTATCCATACATCATAGTTTTAAAATATGACGATGCCGCAATTATCACAAATTTTTGGAATATAATTTTATCCAAAATACTTGGCATATCCCTTGTCACTCTAGGATTGGCAGTTTTGTTATTTTTAATTCATCGCGAAAAAATTCAGTCGCAAAAAATTTTAATTTTGAAACGCGAAGCGGAATTGGCTCACGATTCGAAGTCGGAATTTTTAGCTCATTCAATTCACGAATTTAAAAATTTTGTTTTTGGAATTCAGGGCTGCGCCGAAATTATTAAAAATGATTTGAAAAAATTGACCTCCAAGGTGAAGCGAGAAAAACTTTTGGCGAAAGAAGAAATTCACGAATTAGAGACCAGTCTGGACCTCAGCCACGACATCATCGAAGCCTCACACGAGCTTGGGGATTTTATCAATGATTTGACCGATTTAAATCATGCTGAAACTGGAGATTTAAAAATTGTCAAAAGCAGCAAACCAATAAATATCGCTAGAATCATCAAGCAATCGATCAAACTTTTAGGCAAAAGAGCAAAAAATTCTGACATTATTTTGGTTGGAGAAATTGACGAAGAGCTGCACGAAATTTCCGATCTCGATCCTCGCCGAATCAAGCAAATCATGCTCAATCTCATTGCGAATGCCATCAAACATAGCCAAGAAAATGACAAGGTTGAAATCTCAGCGCAAAATATCACTAGCAAAAAAGAGCTCGAAAAAATCAACGAAGAAATCGGAATCGAAAGATCAAAACGAATTGAAATTATCGTGAAGGATCACGGATGCGGAATGAATGAAAATGAAATCAGAATCGTGATGCAAAAATATCAAAATCTCGAAAGCATTAGCGCGGGAAAGATTGACTCCCTTGGTTTGAGACTACCAATCGTAAAATATTTGGTTGAGAAGCAAAAAGGATTTTTAGAAATAAAATCCGAAAAAAATCGTGGAACAAAAATCAAAATAATTTTCTAAGAATGCTCAAATTTCACGAAATTTTTCTAACTTTTTTTTATTGTGGCAAAGCAAAAAAAGCTCCGGGAACCGTTGGCTCTTTTGCTTCGGTAATTTTTTGGCTATTCTTCACAAAATTTTTTTTCGATCAAAATATTTCTCTTGAAACCCAAAATATTTTTTGGGGATTTTTTTTAATTTCGGCTTTTTTTTACGGCTGTTACGCCTCGCCAATTTACGCAAAAAAATTTGATCAGATTGATCATGGGTCGATTGTTCTAGACGAAGTTGTTGGTCAAATTTTAGCGCTGCAATTCACATTTTTTTTGCTTCACGAAAATTATTTTTCTGAGCCAGAATTAATCGCGGCTCATCTTTTTCTCTGCTTCATTTTTTTCCGCTTTTTCGACATCGTAAAACCATCATTCATCGGCTATTGCGACAGGCATTTTAAAAACGGATTTGGAGTGATGTTTGATGATTTGGTTTGTGGAATTGTGGTAGCGGGAATTGGAGGAATTTTGATTTTATTTTTTTAATGTCATGCTGAGCCTGTCGAAGCATGCTTCTGGGCACAGTGCCTAGAATCATGCTTCGACAGGCT
>CAINKA010000024.1 GCA_903849835.1 uncultured Alphaproteobacteria bacterium | reverse complement strand
GTGCCATGAATCATGCTTCGACAGGCTCAGCATGACAATGCTGTGAGCTCGCATGACAATAGAAGTTTTTAATTTTTTAAAAACCTGCTTCCCGGTTTTACTGCTTCGACACTTTTCAACTCTTCCGGAATATTTTTTTCGTCGAAAGTTTTTACGTCAATTTTTAAAAGCGAAATTATTGGAACGCCCATTTTTTCTTCCAGATTTTTATCGTTGGAACGATCGACCAGCGAGGCTTCTGCGACAATTTTTGCGCCAAATTTTTTTACGAGATCGTAAGTTTCGAGCGAGGATTTTCCGGTTGTGATCACATCTTCAACAACCAAAACTCGCATCGAGGAATCAAGTTCAAATCCACGACGAAGCTGGAATTCTCCGCTCACTCTTTCACAAAAAATCGTTGGTAAACCAAGCTGGCGCGCAAGTTCGTAACCGACTACAACCCCACCCATTGCTGGTGCCACGACGATGTCGGCAAAATTTTTTCCTAATCTTGCAATAATTTTTTCAGCTAGAATTTTACAAAGTTTTTCTGACTTTTTTGGCTCCATTAACAAACGAGCGCATTGCATGTAGGTGTCGGAGTGAAGACCGGAAGAAAGAATGAAATGACCCTTCAAAATTGCTTTAGACGCAGAAAATTCCTGCAAAATTTCTTGCTCTTTTATGTTCATAATTGAAAGTGAAAAAAATTCCTGAAAACGCCCTCAAAACCAGCAAAATCAAGCTTAAGAAAAAAATATGCAAGACAAAAAATCTTACGTTATTTCTGCCATCAACACGATAAAAATTGAGATTGATGGATTAAAATCTTTGCTCGATTTCTTCGGAGAAAATTACATCAAAGCCGTTGATTTAATTTTGAATTGCAAAGGTCGAGTCATCGTCAGCGGCATGGGAAAATCGGGACATATCGCAAATAAAATCGCCGCAACTTTTGCTTCAACCGGAACTCCATCTTTTTTCATTCACCCCTCCGAAGCAAGTCACGGCGATCTCGGCATGATTACGCAAGATGATGTCGTAATTTTACTTTCAAATTCCGGCGAAACAAAAGAGCTCAAAGACATAATTTATTTTTGCAAAAGATTTGAAATTCCTACGATCGGGATTATTCGCCGCGCTAAATCTGAGCTTGCAAAAATGAGCACGATTCCACTGATCTTGCCCGAAATTCCTGAAGCAAATCACATCAATGCTCCAACCACTTCAACCACGATGATGCTTGCTTTGGGCGATGCTTTGGCAGTGAGTTTAATCGATGCTCACGGATTTAATTCCGAAAAGTTTGGCATCTTTCATCCCGGCGGAAAATTAGGATCGCACTTTTTGAAAGTGGAAAATTTGATGCGTGTCGGAGAGCAAATCCCACTCGTCAAAGCAACTCAAAAAATGTCCGAGGTTTTGCGCGAAATGACTTCGAAACATTTAGGCTGCACAGGCGTTGTTGATGATGAAGAAAAGCTTCTCGGCATCATCACCGACGGCGATTTACGCCGTCACATCGATCAGAAATTTTTAGATCACACTGCGATAGAAATCATGACAAAAAATCCAATCACCACCTCCGCAGACACTCTCGCTGTTGAAGCCATCGCGGTGATGAATAAAAAATCAATTACTAGTTTGCTTGTTCTTGACGAAGAAAAGAAAGCGATCGGAATTTTACATCTTCACGATTGCCTACGAAGCGGAGTCGTTTAGAAAATTCTAAAATGTAGGGGCGACCCTTGTGGTCGCCCGCGGGCTGGCACAAGGCCAGCCCCTACAGAACTAATTTTTTAACTTTGCAGGACTGGGTTACAAACCCAGTCCCGCGCAAGGCGCATGACATTAGGCTCAGCGTAACCTCAAATAAAAATTCAAAAATAAAACCATGTCCTCTCTCATCGCCCTCTCCTACCTGATCTCCGCCATACTTTTCATCTTGTCGCTTTACGGCCTCTCCTCGCCAAAAACTTCCCGCATCGGAAATTATTTTGGCATGGGAGGAATGGCTTTAGCGATAATCACGACGCTGTTTTTGCCGCAGGTAAAAAATTATTTTATGATCCTAATCGCAATCGCAATCGGTGGAGGAATTGGTTATTTCGTCGCAAAAAAAGTTAAGATGACCGCAATGCCGCAACTCGTTGCCGGCTTTCACTCCTTGGTTGGATTGGCTGCAGTACTAATCGCAGCAAGCGCACTTTGGATGCCAAATGCTTTCAACATCATCGAAGATGCTCACGTAAAATTTGCCAGCCTCGTTGAAATGGGAATTGGAGTTGTGATTGGCGCGATCACTTTTACTGGCTCGATTGTCGCTTTTTTGAAGCTCAACGGAAATATGAAATCGAAATTTTCTTTGTTTAAAGATCAGAAAAAATCTTCGAAATATGTCGCGATCGGCACTGGCATTGTCTTGCTGGGATTCATAATTCTCGGCTCAAAATTTTTATTCATTTTGCTCACGCTGCTTTCTTTCTTCATCGGCTTTATTTTGATCGCGCCGGTTGGCGGCGCAGATATGCCAGTCGTGGTTTCAATGCTGAATTCTTATTCGGGATGGGCAGCGAGCGGCATTGGATTCACGCTGAATAATCCACTTCTGATCATTACTGGAGCCTTGGTTGGCGCATCTGGGGCGATACTCAGCTACATCATGTGCAAAGCGATGAATCGCTCGATTTTCAACGTAATCTTTTCTGGCTTTGGCGAGCAAGTTCAAGCGGTTGCAGGCGAAGCAAAAGAACAAAGACCGGTGAAACAAGGAAGCTCTGAGGACGCAGCTTATCTGATGAAATCATCCGCTTCAGTCGTGATCGTTCCTGGGTACGGAATGGCAGTTGCGGGCGCACAGCATGCAGTTGCAGAGATGACCAAACTTCTCGAAGCCGCCGGAGTTTCGGTAAAATTTGCAATCCATCCCGTCGCCGGAAGAATGCCGGGGCACATGAACGTGCTTCTCGCCGAAGCTAACATCGATTACGAAAAAGTTTTTGAGTTGGAAGAAATTAACGGCGAGTTCAATTCGACCGATGTTGCTTTCGTGATTGGCGCCAACGATGTCACAAATCCCGCCGCTAAAACTGACAAAGCCAGCCCAATTTACGGCATGCCAATTTTGGATGTGGCACACGCAAAAACTGTTTTCTTCGTCAAGCGTTCAATGGCTTCGGGTTATGCCGGAGTTGAGAACGAGCTTTTCTACAATGACAACACGATGATGATTTTTGGCGATGCTAAAAAGGTGGTCGAGGAAATTGTGAAAAATCTGAACTAGGAAAAATTTTCAATGTCATGCTGAGCTCATCCTGACATTTTTAAAAATCAAAAGAGGTGTAAATGAAAACAAACGCAAACTCACTTCGAGTGGGAAATGTCATCGAATTCCAAAACCAACTTTGGACGATTTTAAAGCGCGATCACGTCAAACCAGGAAAAGGTGGCGCTTACATTCAAGTCGAAATGAAAAACCTTGTGACGGGCAATAAAACCAACACGCGCTACAATTCCAGCGAAGATGTCGATGTCGCTTTCGTCGAGCAAAAACATTTTACTTTTCAATATTTCGACCAAGACGAAATCGTCGGCATGGACATGGAAAGTTTTGAAACTGTGCAATTCAAAAAAGAACTGGTGGGCGAAGCCTTGTTATTCCTGCAAGAAGGCATGGATATCCGAGTTGAATATTGCAACGACAAACCAATTTCAATTTCACTTCCGGAGCAAGTTCGTGGCATCGTTGCTCAAGCCGATGCGGTTGTGAAAGGTCAAACCGCCTCTGCTTCTTACAAGCCTGCAATCCTAGAAAATGGCGTGCGCGTGCTAGTTCCACCCTTCATCGAATCAGGCGAAGAAATTATTGTTAGAACAGAAGATTTTACTTATGTCAGCAGAGTCGCCAAACCAAAATCATAAAATTCCATTTGTAAAAATGAACGGAGCCGGAAATGCCTTCGTGATTTTTGATGCTAGGAAAAAGGCTGTGAAATTAAGCTCAGAGCAGATTCAAAAAATCTCCGACCGGAAAATTATCGGCTGTGATCAGGTGATTGTGATTAAAAATTCTGCTGTCGCTGATTGTTTGATGGAAATTTATAACTCGGACGGATCCTTGTCCGGAGCCTGTGGAAACGCCACACGCTGTGTCGCGTCGATGCTCAACAAAAAAAACGTAAAAATCCAAACTGCTGCTGGAGTGCTCGAATGCTGGCACGAAGGCAATCTCATTTCGGTGAATATGGGCGTGCCAAAATTTGAAGCAGAAAAAATTTTGCTGCATGGATTTGAATTTGATTGCGTTGATGTCGGCAATCCACACGCGGTGACCTTCATTTCTCAAAAAATTTCTGACGAAAAATTTTCAGATGTCGGACCAAAAGTTGAATGCGATAAATTTTTTCCAAACAAAACAAATGTCGAATTCGCTAGAATTTTATCCGACGATCTAATCGAGGTTCAAGTCTGGGAACGCGGCGCTGGTGAAACTCTAGCCTGCGGCACTGGAGCTTGCGCTGTAGGAATTTTAGCGATCAAAAAAAATTTGGTAAAAAACAAAAAGGTTACCACGCGTTTCAAAGGCGGTGATTTACTTGTTGAATGGAATGGAGATGGAAGCTCAGTTTTGATGTCTGGCGGCTATGAGAAGGAGTTTGATGGGGAGATATTGATTTGAGAGGTG
>CAINKA010000023.1 GCA_903849835.1 uncultured Alphaproteobacteria bacterium | reverse complement strand
CTTCGAGAATGTAACCCAAGTCTCCACCGTTGCCAGAGCTGTCTTGATCGATCGAATGTTTTTTTGCTAATTCAGAAAATTTATTCGCTGAAACTTTTTTTGCCTGCAAATCTTTCGAAAGTTTTTCAGCTTCTTCTTTGGTTTTTGTGACGATGTGTGAAACGAGATATTCTTTTTTTCCCGCAAGATCATTGCTCAATTCGACATATTTATCGTTAATTTTTTTGTCAGTGACTTCGGCTTTGATTAGCGAATTAACGTAAGTTTGACGCAAAATTTTATTTTGAGCCTCATCGATTTGATCTTTGATTTCATTGGTTTGAACGGTTTTCGATCTTTTTGCTTCTTTGGTCAATTCTTTGTCGAGATAAATTTCTTTCACC
The DNA here is from genome assembly GCA_903849835.1 of uncultured Alphaproteobacteria bacterium. Classification (GTDB taxonomy): domain Bacteria; phylum Pseudomonadota; class Alphaproteobacteria; order Rickettsiales; family UBA1997; genus UBA2645. The sequence continues at coordinate 4,150 of CAINKA010000023.1, read as the reverse complement.
AAAATTTCGATCACTTCTTTTGGCAAGTTATCAATTTCTGGAATTTTTATTTCTTGATTTTGGCCGTCAAAAACGCTGCGTAATTTTTTTTCAATTTCAGATTTAAAAATCTTTTTGCCGTTAACTTTTGCGATAACAGATTCGTTAGAGTGGGCGATAAAATAAGTTGAGATCGTATAGATCAGAGCCGCGATAACAGTGGCCGCAACAAAAATTTTGGTAGAGTTTTTCTTTCTAGAATAGTGTCTCATATGGAATTGAAAATTGGGGGGGGGAGGCGTGCTGAGTTTGAATACAGAGCTCTAGCAAAAATTTCGCAGACCAATTTATAAACTGCAAGAAAAGTTTGGTCTGCGAAAGTTTGGAACCCGTCTTAAAACTTAGCTTGAAGTGTCATGATCACCTTCGTGGTGTTAGTGAAAAGATTATCTGCTTCGTAGCGCGCGATTTTCATGCCGGCATTGTAGTTTTTAGAAAACTCCTTCGTGATTTGAAAATCATATTCCGTGCCGTAGCCGATGTTTTGTTTCGCCGAAGAAAAATCGTGATAGGCAAATTGTGTCGCAACATTTTTCAAACAATTTTCTCCAGAAAATTTATATTCGAGAGAGCCGTACATGTCGATCAAACCATTGGCCGGAGTTGTTAAAAATTTATCCGCCCAACCGTTGAAGAGGTGTAGCGTTGCGAGCGGTGTTTGAAAGGCGCTAACACCGTTGCTGCCAAGTGATTCGTAACCAGCTTTTGCCGTAAAATTTTTGTATTTCACGCCGGGTTCGACCAACAAGTAATTTACGTTGAACTGCCTCGAACTGTTGGCGTAGTTACCTTGCTTGGCATATTCCAAACTGTAAATTCCGCTCGAATTTTCGTTGAATTTTTGCGATCCAACAAATCTCAAACCGGATGTTTTACTCGAAGATGCGACCTGAGTTGGGATGCTCAGGAGATATTCGTAAGCAGTTAATTTTCCCGCTGAAAAGCCAGTGTAAGCAACGTTGATCAAGTTGATGTTGGTGTCGCGAAATCTGCCGAGATTGGTTTGACTACCGGGTCCGAAGACTCTGTTCACTTGGTTGGCGTAAGAATAAAAAATCGTAAAATTTTTAAAATATTCGCTGTTCGCAGAAACCGCGTCAAAGGTTTGGTCATTTTGTCTCCATGCCACCGATCCTACGAAGCGTTGGTTGTCGAGGTTGATCGCCTGTCTGCCCAAATTGAGTTTACTTTTCGGTTCTGCCTTCCAAGTGAAGTAGGCTTGATTGAGCAAAGTCGTTGGTGCATCTGCAACCGTGGCGTAATTTGTTTTCGCATTCTTGGTGCCGTTATTGTATCTTTCGGGACCGACTACCACGATATTTTCAATTTCCGCGAGTGCGCTGACACCAGCAAATTCTCCGGTTTTGTAACCGAGTTTTGTGCGCAAAGTTGAGGCGCGCGCTTCGTCCAAAGATGCACCCGTACTTTTTTGATCGACTAATTCGTAGCGGTAGCGCATGTCGAGATAAGGCGTGCCATTTTTCAAAGCATTGGTGACGGATTTTTCTTCAGCAGCGTGAAGTGCGGATGATGCAAAAAATGTGATGAGGCAAATTGCTGTTTTCGCGAGTCGAATTTTTTTCATAAAATTTATTTTTGATTTGGTTTTGGACTTTGGTGGCGAGCTGTCTCGTTGAAAAAAATTAGGATTGTTTGACGCACATCAAATTTTTTTGTGGTTCGAAAAATAATAAGTTTGGGCGTTTGTTTATTAACAACTTCCCAAACTCATGACAGCAAAAATTTCCTCCGCCATCTCTCCTGCTAAATCAACCAAAGCGCTAACCCTCAGCACCATCGCTTTCATCATCTGCTTCGCCAATTGGACAATTTTTTCGATCCTCGGAATAAAAATAAAAAGTGAGTTCGGATTAACCGACACGCAATTCGGAATTTTAATCGCCACGCCAATTTTAACCGGATCACTCTCGAGATTATTTTTAGGAATTTGGACTGACCAAAAAGGCGGTCGCATTATTTTGCCGATCGTGATGATCATCTCCGCAGTCGCTACATGGCTGCTTCCGCAAGCTACCACTTACAATTTGCTTTTAATCGCCGCACTCGGAATTGGTTTTGCTGGCGGCGCTTTCGCAGTCGGACTTGCTTACGTTTCGAAATGGTATTCCAAACAACATCAGGGCACTGCGCTCGGAATTTTTGGATGCGGAAATGTTGGATCGGCGCTTACAGGATCACTCGCACCGCTGCTTTTAATTCCTTACGGCTGGCAAGTTGTGGCGCATGTTTACGCCTTCGTGATGCTAGTATCGGCACTGCTTTTTTATGTTTTGAGCGAAGATGATCCTGATCTCGTTCGCCGTCGCCAAGAAAAAATAAAAGCTCTTTCAGTCGCAGAACAACTGGCTCCGCTGAAAGATTTACAAGTTTGGCGCTTTTCACTTTATTATTTTTTCACATTCGGAGCCTTTGTGGCGCTGGTTTTGTGGCTTCCAAGATATTTGATGGGAGTTTACGGAGTCAGTCTTCAAGCCGCGGGAATGATCGCCGCTCTAGCCTACAACACCCCCGGTAGTATTTTTAGAATTTTAGGCGGATGGATGTCCGACAAATATGGCGCCAGAAAAGTCATGTACATCACCTTCATCGGCAGCTTGGTCTGTGCCTTCATCCTGTCTTACCCAGCAACCACTTACATCGTTCAAGGCGTCAAAGGTAACATCGAATTTTCGATGGCACTCGGGCTAAAATCTTTTATCGCGCTGCTTTTTTGTTTGGGATTTTTTATGTCGCTCGGCAAGGCTGCAGTTTTCAAACATGTTCCGATTTATTATCCGAACCATGTCGGCGCAGTTGGTGGAATTGTTGGTCTCGTCGGTGGATTAGGCGGATTTATTTTACCAATCACCTTCGGCTACATGAGCGATAAAATCGGAGTCTGGACCAGCTGCTTCATGCTCTTGACTTTAATCATTTCGATCTCGCTGACCTGGATGCATTTTGCGATTCAGAGCCTCGAGAAAAAACAACATCCAGAATTAGCGAGACCAAAATTTCTTCCTGAACTTTACAACAACTAATCAAAAATTTTATGGCCAAAGATTTAAAAACATGGGACCCAGAAAACGAAAAATTCTGGAACTCGGAAGGCAAAAAAATCGCGCGTAGAAATTTATGGATCTCGATCCCAAGCCTACTCTGCGGCTTCGCGGTGTGGATGTGTTGGAGCGTCATCACGGTGCAAATGTTGAGCGTCGGATTCCCGTTCGAGAAATCACAACTCTTCACACTCAGCGCCATTGCTGGTTTGTCGGGCGCAACGCTGCGAATTCCCAGCACTTTTTTCATCAGATTAGCTGGAGGAAGAAATACGATTTTCTTCACCACCTCCTTGCTGCTAATCCCCGCGATCGGCACCGGCATTGCTTTGCAAGATGTTAACACTCCGCTGTGGGTCTTCCAATTAATGGCTTTGCTCTCAGGTTTTGGCGGCGGAAATTTCGCTTCGTCAATGTCAAACATCAGCTTTTTCTTTCCGAAAAAAGTTCAGGGACTTTCGCTCGGGCTCAATGCCGGACTCGGAAATTTCGGCGTCACCACCATGCAAATTTTAGTGCCATTGGTGATGACTTTCGCTTTATTCGGCGGTGAAGCGATGATTCTAAAAAGCGACAGCGGCAGCCTGATTGGCAAAGCTCTGGCCGGTTCCAACACTTACATTTTCAATGCTGGATTCGTCTGGGTTTTGTTTTTACTTCCACTCGCATTCGCCACTTGGATCGGCATGAATAACATCACCGCTGAACAAGTTTCGCCAAATTTAAAATCCCCAATCTCCTGCTTTTTTAACGAGACGATGATGCTGGCGATCGGTTTCATCACCGCGATTTTTGGTTTGTGGTTGATGCTTCCAGCCACGGTTGGCGGCTCTGGATTCAATATCAGCAAATGGTTAGTTTTGCCGATCATCATCATTCTCACCGTGCAAATGTTGAAAATGTTGCCGGGACAAATCCGCACCAATCTCAACCGCCAATATAAAATTTTCGGCAATAAGCACACTTGGGCGATGACGGTGATTTACACCATGACCTTCGGCTCATTCATTGGCTATTCCGCTGCTTTCCCGCTCGCGATCAAAGTTATTTTT
>CAINKA010000022.1 GCA_903849835.1 uncultured Alphaproteobacteria bacterium | reverse complement strand
CCATTCACCTTGATCGCCAGCGCCACCTTGGCCAAAGAAATCGAAATTGATTTCGCAATTTCTGCGCCGGAAATTCCAAGCGCAAACTCACGCACAGCACCATCCGGAAGAGTAATTTTTATTTGGTCTGACATGAATTTCTGAATTGAAAGTTAGGAAATGACTGCTTTGATGCGCCGCCTCAAATTATTTTTCTCCCAGTAAGTTTTCAATCACTCAATCTCGATTCTTCAATTCGCATTGTTTCTCTGAATGTTATGCTGAGCGAGACGCGGGTGAGGCTATGCCAAACCCAGGTAAAAATTTTATAATGGGGCTATAGCGCAGTTGGTAGCGCGCTTGCATGGCATGCAAGAGGTCACGAGTTCGAATCTCGTTAGCTCCACCAACCTTCACTCTTGCGAGCTTCTGCTGGCAGACCAGCCATAGATAAAAAATGCATTCCCACCCCTCCATCAAAACCCAAAAATCCTTCATCCTCCTCATCCTAATTCTAGGCTGCATCATCGCGATTGGACCGCTATCGATTGACATGTATTTGCCGGCATTTTCGGCGATCGCAAAAAGATTTAATTCAACGGAATCCGAGGTTCAACTTTCTCTAACTTTTTATTTCATTGGAATGTCTTGCGGCCAGTTATTGTATGGCCCAATCGTGGATCGCTTCGGACGCAGAATTCCATTATTTTTCGGACTTTCGATCTTCATAATTTCCTCAATTCTTTGCTGCTTTTCGCGCGACATTAACGAGCTAGTTATTCTGCGTTTTTTTCAAGCAATCGGGGTTTGCGCCAGCTTCGTAATTCCGCGCGCAATAGTTCGCGATTTATTTTCTACGCAAGAATCAGCGCGAGTTTTTTCGCATTTAACTTTGGTGATCGGAGTGGTGCCAATCCTTGCTCCGATTGGCGGCAGCTTCATTCTAAAAATTCTCGACTGGCGCGGAATTTTTGCTTTTTTGGCGCTATTCGGAATTTTTAATTTACTCCTTTCTTACTTTTTTTTACCGCAAACCAAAGGCGCAAATGAGGAAGATAAAATTTCCGATTCCGTTAAAAAATATTTGGGAATTTTGAAGGATCGCAATTTTGTAATCTGCGCTTTGAGCGGCGGATTTGCAATGGCGGGACTGTTTTCTTATTTGGTAGGCTCGCCTTTTCTTTATCTAAAATTTTTTGGAATTTCTCCGCAAAATTACAGTTTTGTTTTCGCGATAAATTCCATCGGCTTCATATTTTTTTCGCAAGTTAACGCCAAATTATTGAAGAAATTTTTGCTGCGAAAAATCCTCGATAAAATTTTATTTTTGCCCGCAATTTTTGGAATCATTCTGATTTTAGTCGGCGCGTTTCATCCGACATTTTTGAGCATCACTGCAATATTTTTCGTCTTTCTTGCCAGCATCGGGATGGTAAATCCAAACATGGTTGCAGCCTCACTGGCCAATCAATCAGCCCACGCTGGCTCTGCTTCAGCGATGCTCGGAACCATCCAATTCATCATCGCCACCATCGCTTCACTCGCCATCAGCAACCTCCATAACGGCACCGCAATTCCAATAACTTTGGTCTGCGGGATTTGCGGAATTGCGTCTTGTTTGGTTTATAAAATTTGGTTTCGAAAATGATGTTGTGGCAGGCGGACACATGGGTCCGCCCTACAGATATTGCATGCTCAATTTTGCTGCGGGCGGGCACAAGACCACGCCCCTACATTACGAAAGCAAAATCTCCCTTCCAATCTCCACACTTTTTTTCACCAATAATTCCAAATCGGATTTTTTTGTGCGGTGGTTTGTGATGCAGGCACGGATTACGTAATTGCCGCCGAGCATGGTGTATGAAGGTGCGGCGATGCCTCTTTCTTGCAAGCGCATCAGCAATTCCTTGTTGATCACGTTTAATTCTTCTGCTGAATGTTCGCCAAAATTGAAGCGGTAACAAACGATGCTGAGCTGAACATCTGACATCAGTTCCAACTCATCCCGATTCCTCACCAACTCAGCCAAATAGCGCGCTTGAGCGATGTTTTGTTCGATCATGTTTTTGTATTTTTCGATGCCATTTTCTTTCAAAGACATCCAAATTTTTAACGCTTTAAATCCGCGCGAAAGTTCCATTCCAAAATTATTGAACGAGTCTGGACCCGCTGCCAATCCGCGTTCGTGAGCTAGTAAATAATTCGGTTCGATCACAAAAGAATCGCGATGTTTTTTTGCGTCACGAACAAGCAAGCAACCGACTTCGTAATTGATGTAAAACCACTTGTGAAAATCGAAAGCGATTGAATCTGCCAACTCAATTCCGCGCATTTTTTCGGCATATTCATCAGTGATTTTGGCCAGAGCTCCGTAGGCTCCATCAACGTGAAACCACAAATTATATTTTTTACAAATCTCAGAAATTTTTTGCAGATCATCAATCGCACCCGTGTTCACCGTGCCAGCATTTCCAACGATCGCGAAGGGAATAAAATTCTTCGCTTTGTCGCTTTCAATCATCTTTTCCAGCATGTCGATGCGAATTTTTTTTGCATCGTCGACCGGAACTTTTCTGACACCGTCAGTTCCGAGTCCCATTGCTTCAGCCGCTTTCTGCATGCACGCATGGGTTTCGCTGGAGCAATAAAAAACCATCGGCGCCGAAATTTTTCTCAAACCATTTTTGCGAACATCGAGACTTCCATGCGAATTGCGCGCGACAATCAGACCGGTAATATTTGCGATCGATCCACCCGAAAGCAAAATGCCGCTAGCTCCTTGCGGATAGCCCATGATTTCCTTGCACCAATTCAGCACTTCATTTTCGACATACATCGCTGAATGCTCGCCCATAGCGACGTTGGAGTTCATTGCCGATGCTAAAAAATCAGCGAAAGCTCCAGTCAAAGTGCCATTTCCCTGCACCCAACTGAAGTAGCGCGGATGAATATTTCTTTTGCTGTAGGGAAAAATATGCTGCAAAAATTCGGCATAAATTTCGTGAAGATCGCCGGATTTTTTTGGCAAATCAGATTGCAAAAAAGTTTTTGTTTCTTGCGGAATTTCTTTCCAAACCGGTTGCGAATCTAACGTCTGCAAAAAATTCACCACGTCATCCACCATTTTTTTTCCCAATTCTCGCATCGAGTTCCAATCAGGATTATCAAGGCTTTGCTCGGTTTTTAGATTTTTTGTCATTTTGATTTTAGAAATTTTTTAGAGCGCTGAATTAAAAATTATTTTTTTATCTCGCAAATTTTTTGAATGATTGAATTTGTAAGTAGGCGGGATTTTTTTGTGATGTTGAT
>CAINKA010000021.1 GCA_903849835.1 uncultured Alphaproteobacteria bacterium | reverse complement strand
TTACGCTGAGTAAGCTTACGGTTTAAAAACATTGTTCCGCCCTTCATTTTCAAGCTTTAGTCAAACTATCCTAGATTTCTAATGACGGATCTGGGTTAAAATTAGGAGAATTTATGGCTAGAGACGATAGATTTGGTGCAGCTGCTGCTGCCGGAGTGGAGAGTTATTTTTTTGATCCAAAAGATGTCAGAAGTTTTAGTCGGCACAATGGCGGGAGTGAATTTGTGGGAGGAGTTTTAGCGGCGGTAAAAAATATCGGATCTGAAAAATATCCGCAGGTGAAGCTCAGTAAAGATAATTCAATTTCGTTTTTTACTTCGGATGAAGATGTGGCGTTGGAAAAATATGAAACGGATCACAATAAAAATTTCAGAGAAGAAATCAAAGAAGAGCACATTGTTAAGCAGCTGGAGTACCATGCTTTAGGATTAACGATTGGTGGTAAAAAATTATTAGAAACGAAGCCGAGTGTGTATGGAGTTACTGAGCATCAGTTCAATATCTCTCCAGAAAATTTTGACGGAATTTTGAAGTTAAGCTCAGCATATGGCTACAGAGCTGATAATAGTATTTTGAAGTTGAAGAAAAATTTTACCCTAAAGGATGGGGTGATCAGATTATTTCCAGTGACGCAAGCTGGCGGCGGTGATCTTGCGATACAAGCTGCAGGCTGTCAATTAACGGAAATGCCAACTCTGCAATTGATGCGTCTTTTGCCAAATTACGAAACAGAAATTTTGCCTAGGCATCGGGAGAAGGGGTTTAGTTTCCATCGGGTTCCGGACGAGGTAGAGTCCGGGCTTGTCAGCAGTATTTCTCTTCCCAAAATCATGAAAAAAATTTTTTCTAACAACGGCATTGATGTCATGGAGCATTCTAGTGGAGTTGTTCCGGATTGTTCTGCGGAAGAACTGGCGGCATGTACAGATTTCAGCAAAATGAAATACAAGCATGAGGAATCTGATCGAGAATGGTTCGGAGAAAATCCAGATACTTTGATAATAAAAGATAAAACAAAACAGAGTGGAATTTCTGTGGTTGAAATGGATGCGGCTACAAAAGATTTTTATCTGCTCTACGGCAACATTTCTGCTGAAGCATTGAACTCATGCCAATCTGTCGAAGTTAAGACGTTAGATTTTTTGCTCGGAATTCAGGAATATTTTACTGAGCAAAAAGCCAAAAATGAGGCTGTGGGCAACGGTGAAGAAGCGTTGAAAGATGCGACGATATTAAAAACAGCTGCGGAAATGATTGCTGTTGAAAACGAGAGATTAAAAAAAGATAGCGTTGTGAAAGAGTTGGAACCAAGTCCAGGAAGGGTAAAAGCTGGGGGGCATGTTAATTATTTGAGAGGTGCAGTTGCAGCCGCTCTCGGTTCCACCGCAACACAAGATGGAGGTCTTCGAATCTCAGTTGAAAATGGCACAGTGGCTCCTCTGCAAAGAGATAAGAAGCAAGTAGATCGAATCGCCAAATCCGCTACAACGCCTTTGCCAACGGTAGCAATCCAAGACAAGCGAGGTGTTTCATTGCGAATTGTGGGCGCCCATAAGCCAATACATTCGCGCTAAAATTCAGATTTTAAACTTTATTTTCGCGAAGGTTTTTACATTCGTGGGCTTCATTTTATGAAAAATTTGTGACTCAAATCAAAATCGCCAGCTTCAACGTAAACTCGATAAACGCCCGTCTGCCGCGGCTTCTGGAGTGGTTAAAAAATTCGCAGCCGGATGTGGCTTTGTTGCAAGAGTTAAAATGCGTTGAGGAAAAATTTCCGTTCGAGGCGTTGTTTGATTTGGGTTACAATGCTGCGGTGCATGGGCAGAAGACTTACAATGGTGTGGCGATTCTTTCGAAATTTAAAATTGAGGATGTAGTGAAAGGCTTGCCAAACTCCCCCCTGTCAGGGGGGAGTGAGTCGACGCGTAGCGCGACGATGGGGGGTTCATCAGTAATCGATGAACAGGCGAGATACATCGAAGCCGTGATTTCGGTTGGAACTTCCGCAATTCGTGTCGCTTCAATCTACGTTCCTAATGGCGGCGGCGATCTAGCGCCGCACGAAGCTCTCGAAAACAGCAAAAAATTTCTCTACAAATTAAATTTCTTCGATCGTCTCAAGTCTCATCTTTCTAGTCTCGCCGAGTTTGATGAAATGCAAATTTTTGGCGGAGATTACAATGTTGCGGCAGAAGAAATTGATATTTTTGATCCCAAAAATTTTGCCGGACAAATTCTTTTTCATCCGCTCGAGCGCCAGAAATTCCGTTCACTTTTGAATTTGGGATTGGTCGATTCCTACCGAGTTTTGAACCAAAAAAGCCAAGCATTTTCTTGGTGGGATTATCGTGGTGGAGGCTGGCAGCACAACAAAGGAGCGCGCATCGATTATCTTCTAACTTCGCCGCAAGCAGCGGATAAAATTTCTGCCGCTAGCATTGAAGATCGCGGGGTTAGAGATCAGGAAAAAGCTTCGGATCATTGTCCTGTTTGCGTAACTTTAAATTTTTAATTTAGCGCTTGATCAGCACTCCTCGGCATGACACGGGGGTGTTTTTGTTGATAAACTTTTTTCTGATTTTGTGTTCGAAGAATTTGGCGTGATGTACAAAAAGCAGTGTGTGATTAGAGCGTTGTCACAGAAATGACATTGGTCTTGTGAAAAATTTTTTCGTAATTAGATTGCGCCACGCTCGTGGCTGTAAGGCCAAAGACTATGACAATAAAATGAATTCGTAATAAACGTTTGGACCTGGGGGCGGTACCCAGCACCTCCACCAACCTTCGCTCTTGCGAGCTTCGGCTGGCAGGCCAGCCAAGATGGCGGACTGTCAGGCGGAGATCGTTAGAGCTAGGGCCCACCAGCCGTAGCCTTGGCGTAGGAGGGGGTGAATAGCTTTCGACAGGCACTAAAGGAATTAACTTTGTCCGGTTGAGAAACTGCCGGTTCTAAGGCGCAAGCCCGAAGACATCCGTTCAAAAAAAGTAAACGCAAACGATAACTTTGCTAATGACAATTTCGAATTTGCTCCTGCGGCTGTAGCTGCGTTAGCATAAGTGATTTTGTCGGGGCCCGCCCAGTGCCTGTCAACAGAAACTGGGCACTTAATTTTTGTGAAAAGTGCGATTGTTCTATCGCCTAACGCCTACCTCCCAACTCTCATGCAAGATCTAATCGGATATGATGAAATAATCGAAAACTCGATGCGTTCGGTTATTTTTGAAACTTTGAAAAAAATTGAGAAGCTCGGATTGCCGGGAAAGCATTATTTTCTCATCACATTTTTGACGCGATTTCCCGGAGTTTCGATCCCAAAAACTTTGCTCGAAAAATATCCGGATGAAATGACAATCGCCATCCAATATCAATATCGAAGCCTGACGGTGGAACATGATTTCTTCAAGGTTTCCCTAAGCTTCGTAGGCAAGCATGAAAATCTCACAGTGCCTTATAAATCCATCACCTCCTTCGCAGATCCGTCAATGAATTTTGCTCTAAAATTTAGCATGTCTTACGGCGATATCGAAAATTTAGAATCGATGGATTATGGCGAATCAAATCGTGCCAACAAACTTTCTGGACAAGAAAAAAATAGCAGCGGCGTTGATTTATCGGCGAAAGTAATTTCTTTGGATGCCTTCCGTAAAAATAAAAATGCGAGCAACGATTCGGACAATTAATGGACTGTTACAAATCAAACTTTTCGTCGAAATTTTAATTTGCGACAGTCCAATTAAACTCACCCATGACAATTTTTTATCAGGCTTTATTTCTAATTTTAACCTACCTCATCGCAGCAATTCCATTCGGCTTAATTCTTGCTAAACTCTTTGCTGGTAAGGATGTTCGCGATTTTGGATCGAAAAATATCGGGGCAACAAATGTCGCGCGAGTTGTCGGAAAAAAACTCGGATTCGTCACTTTAGTTTTGGACGGAGCGAAGGGTGCAATCATGGTGATCATTGCCAGATTTGGTTTTTACGATGTTAATCATCTGCATGTTTTTTTAGTTTTGGTCAGCGCTGTTGCTGTAGTTGGTCACATTTATCCAATCTATCTCGACTTCAAGGGGGGCAAGGGCGTAGCCACTGCAATCGCAGTAATTTCTGCGCTTGATCCAATCACCGGATTTCTGTCGGTTTGTTTTTGGATCATGTCTTACTCCCTGTTTCACATCTCTTCTGCTGCATCTCTAATCTCAATTTTTTTTACAATTATTTTTTCATCAGCCTATGATGCGCCCTTTGAACAAGTGGCTTTGTGCTGGTTTTTATTCGTCGTAATCACGATCAGACACAAAGAAAATATCATGCGATTATTAGCCGGTGAGGAGAAAAAATTAAAATGACGACAAAAGAAAAACTTATCGTTGCGTTGGATTTTCCAGAAATTTCTGCTGCAAAAAATTTGGTTGAACAGCTTGGAAGTGAAGTGATTTTTTACAAAATTGGTTTGGAAATGTTGATGAGCGGCGATTATTTCGAGCTTGTAAAATTTCTGAAGAGCAAGGGTAAAAAAATTTTTGCTGATCTAAAATTTCACGACATTTCCGAAACCGTTGCTCGTGCTGTTGCCAATATTGCGCAATACGAAGTTGATTTATTGACCATCCACGCTGGTAGTCGCGACATCATGCGTAGAGCTGCTGAGAGCAAGGGGAAAGTGCGAGTTATCGCCATCGCCGCTCTGACCAATCTTGATCAAAAAGATTTGATTGAAATGGGCTCTGATCCAAAAATTTCACTCGAAGAGTTGGTAATAAAAAGAACTGCGATCGCTCTAGAATCAGGACTTGACGGCGTTGTTTCTTCAGCGCTTGAAGCAAAAATTTTGCGTCAGAATTTTGGTAAAGATTTTTTAATTGTGACACCTGGGATCAGGTTGACAGCGCTTTCCGGCGATGATCAAAAACGCGTTACTGATGTTAAAACCGCGCTCACTAATGGCAGTTCTTATTTAGTCGTCGGTCGTCCAATCACTCGCGATGTCAATCCGCGTGCCGCTGCACAACAGTTCAATCAATTGATTCATGAAGCTTTCACAACTTCTTTCGCAAGTTAAAAGTGATTTTAAAATCAGCGGCGATCCAAGTCAGATCGAGATCGAAGACATTGCTATTGATTCACGTTTAGTAAAAAAAAATTCAGTTTTTTTTGCGCTTCAGGGGAAGGTGACGGATGGTTTGAAGTTTGTTGATGCTGCGGTCGGAAGTGGTGCCAGCCTTGTTGTTACGCCAATTCTTGATTCTCAATTTTTAATTCCAAATTGCCTTCATCTTGCTTCGAGTGATCCGCAAAAACTTTTGGTGGAATTTTTACAAATTTTTTACCAACCGCTTCCAGCCAATATCTACGCCATCACAGGCACTAACGGAAAAACTTCTACCGCAGAATTCACGCGCCAAATTCTAGAATTTCTCGGAAAAAAATCTGCCTCGATTGGAACGCTAGGCGTGACTTGCGATGACGAAATAAAATCGCATTTACAAAATTCATCTTTGACAACTCCCGACATCGTTTCGCTTTATAAAAATTTACAAATTTTGAAAAAAAATGGCGTGGATGATGTTGCGGTGGAAGTGAGTTCGATCGGCTTAAAACAAGGGCGCATCGCTGGTTTAAAAATTGCAGTTGGAGCTTTCACAAATTTTACGCAAGACCATCTCAATTATCACAAATCGATGCCGGAATATTTCAAATGCAAAATGATGCTCTTCGATTCCGTCTTAGAAAACAGCGCGTTCGCAGTGCTTAACAGCGACATTCCAGAATTTTTAGAAATCAAAAAAATCTGCGAAAATAAAAATCACAGCATAATTGAATATGGCTTCAAAGCGCGTGATTTAAGGCTTCTTGAAGCTATCGATCACAAAATAAAATTTGAATTTAGAAAAAAAATTTACGAATTCGAACTTTCTGCCAGCGGAGAATTCCAAGCTTTCAACGCGCTTTGCGCTTTGGGAAATGTTTTGGCAAAAAATAATTTAGACGAAACGCAGCTAAAAAAATTACTAAAGAATTTTCATCTATTGCGTCCGGCGCAAGGCAGAATGCAGCTCGCCGGCAATTTACAAAATGGTGCAAAAATTTTTATCGACTTCGCACATTCGCCAGATGCGTTGGAAAATGTTTTAAAATTAGCGCGCCAACTCACAAAAAAACGCGTTTTAATTTTGTTTGGTTGCGGTGGAGATCGTGATGCCAAGAAGCGTCAGATCATGGGGCGCATAGCTTGTCAGCTTTCTGATTTTGTAATTGTGACCGACGATAATCCTCGAACTGAAAAAGCAGAATCGATTCGCGCTGAAATTTTTTCCGCTTGCGACAGCTCGAAAACCCTTGAAATTGCTGATCGCAAGGCTGCAATCGAAACTGCAATCGCAATGCTTGAAGCTGAAGATATTTTAATTTTGGCGGGAAAGGGTCACGAAAAATATCAGATTATCGGTGAGCAAAAATTTGAATTTGATGAAGAAAAAATTGTAAAAAATGTCATTAGAAAAACATCTTAAATCCACGATTGGCCTGAGTTTTGAAGATCTTTACGAACAAGAGGGGCTTAGAAAATTAGATCAGAAATTTGGGGAATTTGAGGTTAGGCGTAAGGCGTTAGGCGTAAGTGAGTTAGTGGAGAGGGCGGTGATCTTGGAAGATTTTTTGGTGGAATTGTTTGGGATTGAGAAGGAAAATTCTGAGTTAAAAAAATCTCATGAAGAGTTGAAAAAAATTTATCAGATTCGGCGAGAATTTGTTCAGAGAGTGGTGGCGAAAAAATTTAGCGATGCGCCGAGGGATGCTGATGGAGTCATGCTCCTCAAGCAATTAAAAATCACTTTCGACGATGTTGATGAGCTAGAAAAAAAACTCGCTGCAGAAATTTTTTCTGAAAAAAATTTAGAAATTTTAGAAATTTATTCAGCTTGGGCGCTTTACTCCGAGGCTGGTCGCAAGCTTCACAAAAATGGCGCGCTGTTCATTTTGCCGAAAAAGATCGATCACCAAAATCTTGTCACGCAGTGCAAAGAAAAATCGCATCGCGATGGATTTGATCTTACCGACAAAGGCTACTCTCTCAACCGAATCCAAGGTGAAGCGAATTACTGCATTTTCTGTCACAACCAAGAAAAAGATTCTTGTCGCAAAGGTGTGATCGATAAAATTTCTGGGCAAATAAAAATTGATCCGCTTGGAGCCGAGCTTGGCGGATGCCCACTTGATGAAAAAATTTCGGAGATGAATTTTTTGAAATCCGAAGGTTTTTCCCTCGCCGCTTTGGCGGTGGCAATCATCGACAACCCCATGATTGCAGGCACCGGACACCGCATTTGCAACGACTGCATGAAGTCTTGCATTTACCAAAAACAAGATCCCGTCGACATTCCTCAAATCGAAACTCGGATCCTGAAAGATGTTTTGGCCTTGCCATACGGATTCGAAATTTACTCGTTACTAACTCGCTGGAACCCGCTCAAAGAAAAAAAATTACCAGAAAAAAATTCCGGAAAAAAAATTTTGGTCTGTGGTTTAGGTCCTGCCGGCTATACTCTGGCGCATCATTTGCTAAATGATGGGCATGAGGTTGTGGCGATTGATGGTCTAAAAATCGAGCCGCTAAATTCAGAAATTTCTGGCATCGATGAATTTGGAAATCGTAAAAAATTTAAGCCAATAAAATTTTTAGATGAAATTTATGAACCGCTTTCAAGCCGCTTGATTCATGGCTTTGGAGGAGTCGCGGAATATGGAATTACAGTGCGATGGGACAAAAATTTCCTGAAAATTATTCGCCTTCTTTTGGAGCGCAGAAAAAATTTTAGTATGTTTGGTGGCTTGCGTTTTGGCTCTTCAATCACCGACGAAATTGCTTTTAACGATTACGGATTTGATCACGTTGCGCTCTGTATTGGTGCGGGTCAGCCCAATATCATCAATTTGAAAAATAACTTTGCGAAAGGCATCAGTGCGGCTTCAGATTTTTTAATGTCTCTGCAATTAACCGGAACTTTTCAGGAAGAATTATTTACCAATTTGCAAGTTAGGATGCCGATCGTGGTGATCGGCGGAGGGCTTACCGCAGTTGACACAGCATGCGAAGCGCAGGCTTATTATTTCACGCAAATAAAAAAATTTGCGAAGAAAATTGAGATGATCGGACAAGAAAAAATTTTCGCAATTTTGAACGCAGAAGAAAAAATAATTGCAGAAGAATTTTTGCGTGATGCAGAAAAATTGCGCCAAGGAAAAACAGATTTTGCCAAGGTAAAAATTTTATATCGCAAAAATATTCAAGACTCTCCGGCTTACAGGCTAAACCATCAAGAGCTTAGCAAAGGTTTGGAAGAAGGGATTGAATTTGTCGGAAATATTACGCCGCTCGAAGCTGAGCTTGATGAGTTTGGTCACATAAAAAATTTGAAATGCAGCGATGAAAAAAATTTCGAATGCAAATCGCTTTTAGTTGCTGCGGGCACAACTCCAAACATCATGCCGGCGACGGAAGATGGCTTAGAATTAGAGCTCGATGGAAAATATTTTAAGATTTTGAGCGGCTTCAAAGTGATCACAAAAATCGATCAAAAATCTGGAAAGGCGGTGAGTTTTTTTGGTGACTTGCATCCAAAATTTAAAGGCAATGTTGTGAAAGCGATGGCGAGCGCGAAGGCCGGATATAGCGAGATCACGGAGATTCTAAAAAAATTGCCGGTTACAAATTTCAAGTTACCGATCGTAGATTTTTTGGTGAGAATTGAAAAAGTCGAACGACTTTCGGACAACATGGTTGAAGTTTTTATTCACGCCCCACTGATCGCAAAACAAACTGAAATCGGGCATATTTTTCGTTTGCAAAATTACCACGCTCTCGCCGAAAAAATTGACGGCCAATTGATGGCGATGGAAGGCGTTGCAGTGACGGTATTTTCAATTGATCGCGAAAATGGAATTATCAGCACGGTCATCGTCGAAATCGGCGCTTCGACAAATTTGATTAAAAATTTTAAAGCCGGAGAACCTTGTGTTTTCATGGGTCCGACTGGGAAAAAAGTTGAAGTTCCGCAAAATGAAACTGTTGTGATTATTGGCGGCGGTGGCGGAAATCCGCCTCTGGCTGCGATTGCAAATCTCTTCAAGCAGAACGGTTGTAAGGTGATTTTTTTTGCAGGATATCGCAAAAATTCTTTGGTTGCGCTGCGAGAAAAAATGGAAAATTCCTGCGATATTTTGATTTATTCAATTCAGGAAGAAGCGCCAAATTTAAAATTAAATCGTCTGCAAGATCAGCAAATTCAAGGTTTAGTGACGGATGCGCTTCGTGATTATTTTTCCAAAAATCCACAAAAAATTGACCGCATTTTTACGATCGGAAATAACAAAATGATGGATGCGATTGCGCGTTTGAGAAATGAAAATCAGATCGAATCTTTGTCGCAAGCGCCAGTCGCGATCGCTAGTTTAAACGCTCCAATGCAATGCATGCTCAAAGGAATTTGTTCGCAATGTTTACAAAAAAGAACTGATGAAAATGGGGAAGAGGAATATTTTTATGCTTGTGTGGAACAGGATCAGAACATGGACAGGCTTGACTTCAAACATCTTCACAATCGCTGTGAACAAAATTCTTTGTCGGAAAAAATTTCAAAAATGTGGCTCGCTGAGCTAAGATAAAATATCTCGGTGTCATGCTGAGCTTGTCGAAGCATGATTCT
>CAINKA010000020.1 GCA_903849835.1 uncultured Alphaproteobacteria bacterium | reverse complement strand
AGGCACGGTGTCAAAAATCATGCTTCGACAGGCTCAGCATGACACTGAAAAAAATCATTCAAAATTTTTATGAAAGAAAAACTCCACCCACTCCAACAAAAACTCCTCAAACTTCTCAGCAAAAATATCGACGATCCGCTGACCATTCGCGAGATGCAGGAAAGCATCAGCGCCTCCTCCACCAGCGTGGTCGCACACCATTTGGCACAGCTTGAAAAAAAGGGTCACCTCAAAAAAAATCCCTACAATCCGAAAGATTACCAAGTTTTAAAAACACCCGAACGCGGCATCACTTATCTCAACCTCTACGGCCTCGCACAATGCGGCCCCAAAGGCTCTGTGCTTGACGGCGATCCGCTCGACCGCATCGCCATCTCAACAAAACTTCTAACTTTTTCCGCCGAAAACGCCTTCATGGTCAAGGCCAGAGGTGATTCAATGTTGCCGAAAATTAACGACGGCGATTTTGTGATTGCTAAAAAAACTTCCGAGGCAAACGACGGCGAAATAGTCATTTGCGTCAATGACGGTGAAGCTCTGATCAAAAAAATAAAAAAGTCGGAAAAAGATTTTATCCTGATTTCACTCAATCACGATTACCAACCTTTCATCGCCGCGCGCAAAAATTTTCGCGTTGAGGGAGTGGTGAAGGGCGTGATTAGTAACAGTTTTTTTAATTAAATTTTAACCAGAACAAACCCCGAGAAAACTTATGAAAAAACCATCAGAAATTATTATTTACAAAAACCGAAACGGAGAAAATCAGATTGATGTTCGGTTGGAGAATGAAACGATTTGGCTCGATGCGCACCAGCTCGGATCGATATTTGAAGTCGATCGCACGGTAATCGTAAAGCACATCCAAAACATCTACAAAACTAACGAGCTCGAAGAAAATTCAACCTGTGCAAAAATTGCACAGGTTGCTGCAGACGGAAAAATACGCCAAATGAATAGCTATAATCTTGATGTGATTTTAGCTGTCGGATACCGCGTCAACTCTAAACGCGCCACGCAATTCCGCATCTGGGCAACCTCTGTTTTAAAAGACCACCTCGTCAAAGGCTTCACCGTTAATCAAAAACGTCTCGGCGAAACCGGCCTCACAGAATTTGAAGAAACAATCGCTTTAGTAAAAAAAGTAATTCACTCAAAACAGCTCGAAAACAGCGAGGCACAAGGCTTGCTCGACATCATCACTAGCTATTCCCAAAGCTGGCTACTCCTGCAAAAATACGACGAAGCACAAATTGAAACGCCAAAAAAATCGCAGAAATCGAAAAAAATTTTGAAATATTCTGATGCCACGAAAGCAATCACCGAGCTGAAAAACGAGTTGCTGAGAAAAAAAGAAGCGAGCGATTTATTTGGTCGCGAAAGAGAAAAATCTTTGGAGGGAATCATCGGTTCAATCTACCAAACTTTCGGTGGTAAAGAACTTTATCCAAGCATCGAAGAGAAGGCCGCCAACCTGCTCTACTTCGGAATCAAAGACCATCCATTTTCTGACGGAAATAAACGCATCGGCGCATTTCTATTCATCGTTTTTTTGGCAAAAAATTCCTACCTCTTGCGCAAAAATGGTGAGAAAAAAATCAACGACAACACCCTCGTCGCCGTCGCGCTGTTAATCGCCGAAAGCAATCCAAAACAAAAAGATTTGCTGACAAAATTGGTAATGAATTTTTTAAACGAGAAATAATTTGGACTACAAAATCAAACTAAAAAACATCTGCGAGACCTCTGAAATCGTGCGTTTGCCCGATGATGCACAAGGGTTTGTCTTGTCACAAATTTTGAAAAATTTTACCAATCAAGATTGCGTGATTGTCGCAGAAAATGGTTTGCAAATGGAAAATTTTGCGACGCAGGTCAAGTTTTTTTCTCCCGAAATTTTTGAACGATTCGAGATTTTATTTTTTCCTGCTTGGGATTGTTTGCCTTACGACCGCGCCTCACCGAAAGCAGCGATTGCCAGCGCTCGCATCAAATGTCTCTACAAAATTTCGCAGCGAAATTTAGGCAAAAAATTTCTGATCTTCACCACCGTAAATGCGGTTTTACAGAAAGTCGTAAATCCAGCTGAGTTGAAAAATTACGGATTAAAAATCGCCGCCAAATCAAAAATTTCGATTTCACAAATTTCCAACTTTTTAGTAACCAGCGGGTACGAGCGCAGCCCTTCAGCCAACATGGCTGGCGAGTTTGCGGTGCGTGGTGGGATTGTCGATTTCGTCACTGAAAAAGCAGCGGATTTAATCGGCTACCGCATTGATTTTTTTGGCGACGAAATCGAGTCGATTCGCGCTTTCGATCCACTCACACAACTCACGCAAGAACAACTTCGTGAGATTGAAATTTTGCCGGCAAGTGAAGTGGCTTTGAGTGACAAAACCGTCGCAACTTTTCGTCAAAAATATCGGGAGAATTTTGGAGCCTCACTCGACGATCAGCTTTACCACGCAATCTCCGAAAAGCGCTCCTACACTGGGATGGAACACTGGCTGCCATTTTTTTACGAAGAAAATTTGGTCAGTTTTTTTGACTATTTTTTGAATTGTGAGCCTAGGCTCACAATCTTCCTAAATCAGAAAATTTTCCACCAAGCGCAAGCTCGCGAAAAAATAATTAAAGAATATTTCCAAGCGCGAATCGACGCGCCGAAACAAGAAAATAATTACCGCCCAATCGCGCCCGAACTGCTTTATTTAAGCCTCGAAGAGCTGACGCAAAAACTCGCACAACACCAAACGATTTCCTTCAATTCCTTCGACGCTACCGATTTAAACCAAAGAATTTTCGATCTCGAAATCAAGCCGATCCCAGATTTCGCGCTGGCTGGCAGAGCTAATAAAAAAGATCCGATTGAGTTGATGAGAGAGTTTGTTTTGACGGCTGGAGACAAAAGCAGGACGGGGTTTGTAACCCCGTCCTCACGTTCAGTTCT
>CAINKA010000019.1 GCA_903849835.1 uncultured Alphaproteobacteria bacterium | reverse complement strand
GCAAAAAGATGCACTAGGATTCACCCCATTAATTAGCGCCTGCGCCAACAATTCTCCAGAATCAGTCGAGGCAATATTCGCAGCAGTAAAGCTGATTCCCGAAAGAGAGCAGTCTGACTTCATCAAAAAATTATTAAGGCAAAAAAATGAACTAGGATTCACCCCATTAATTAGCGCTTGCGCCAAAAATTCTCCAGACTCAGTCAAGGCAATATTCGCAGCAGTAAATTTGATTCCCGAAGAAGAGCGGTCTGACTTCATCAAAAGATTATTGGAGCAGGAAAATAACGAGGGATTCACCCCATTAATTAGCGCCTGCGCCAAGAATTCTCCAGAATCAGTCGAGGCAATATTCGCAGCAGTAAATTTGATTCCCAAAAGAGAGCGGCCTGAATTCACCAAAGAATTATTGGAGCAGAGCAACAACAAGAGATTCACTCCATTACAAAATGCCTCTTTTCACCGGCCAGGACAAATCCCCAAAAATAATGCACGCATAGTTTCTCTTATTATAGAGATGGCGCGCAATGTGAGCTCAACATACCCATCAACTCTAATGCAAGATACTCATAGGTTTCGTGAGAACATTGCACAGTTGCAGTCGCTGCGCGGCGCGGAGGAAGAGATAAAATACATGAATAGAGTAATAGCTAATGTAAAAATGGAAGGTGAGGCGAGTCAGGGATTGTGGTCAGAAGATCTAGGTCCAAAACCTTCATCTAGTTTAATGATGGGAGGCGGATATAGAGCTGTAGACGGAGATAGAACTAGAGGCGGAGCTAGAACTGGATACGGAGCTGGAACTGGAGGCGGAGCTAGAAGTGGAAGCGCGGGACGAGGACGAGAAGCGCTGTCACTGTCGGGCGGCGGCGGGGGGCACGCCGGAGGCGGAGGGAGGCGGTAAATAAATAATTCTAAACCAACTTCACCAAACCCTCCCCAAAATCACCACCCCAAACCCCGCAATCACCACCCCCGAAATCCGATTCAGAATTTGCATCAATTTCGCATCAAATTTTTTGCGCAAAATCGTCGTGATTGTGACTAAGGTGGAATAGCAAGTCAGTGAGCCGATGGCATAGCCGAGCAAGGTGAGAGAAGCGCTGGTGAAGCTGTGATGTTTTTCGTCCAAGCTGAAATTGGTGAAGATGGCGACGAAGCTGAGGATGGTCATTGGGTTGGATAAGGTCAGAAAAAAAATCGAGATGTAGCCGTGCAGCAAAGATGTTTCTTTCTCAACTCTACGAACCCACCCAAAATCTCTACCTGCGATGGCCGTAAACAGCAGATTCGCTGCGCTCCGCTTCTCACGTATGTCTAATACGCTGCGATGCGGTGCTCGCGAATCTGCTGTTTCCGACTCATCGCAGCGAGATTTTGGATGGGTTCTGACGCGATTTTGCGGATGCGAAAAAAAAGTTACCGCGCCCAAATAAAGCAAAAAAATCCCGCCGAATAATTGCAGAAAAAATTTCTGCGCGAGCAAAAAATCTGAAATTAAAGTTAATCCGAAAAGCGAAATGCTGGCGTAAAAAACTTCGGCGCTAGTCACGCCGCAAGCGGATGCGAGGCCGAATTTTTTTCCATCTTTCAACGTGCGCTTAATGCACAAAACGCTGATTGGCCCGATGGGGGAGGCGATGTAGAGGCCGATGAGGAGGCCTTTGAGGAGGGGGGTTAGGTCCATTGAGACAAGGTTTTTCAATGTCATGCTGAGCTTGTCGAAGCATGCTTCGGGATACAGTGCCTAGAATCATGCTTCGACAAGCTCAGCATGACATCGAGATTTTTTTAAAAAGATTAAAAATTTCTTAACCGGACAGTAGTGGTTTGTAATCCAGTCCAATTTAGGTTACAAATCTCATCCAATTTGGTAAAAATAACGGTAAAAATGAAAATCTGCAAATCCTTGGAATTACTGGCTTGAAGCGTGTTTTTTTTAAATATTCCGCGCGCACGGAATATCTTATTTTTTCCCAAAAAACCTAAAGTTTTTTCGCCACCTTCAACCCCAAAATCAAAACCAACAAAGTCACAAAATAAGCGACGAGTTGTGAACCGGCGGGCTGGTCAATGTAGCCGAAAAAAATGTGCAGAAATTTTCCAAAAAAACTTTGTTGCGACAAAATGTGGGAGAGGTCGAGAGCAGGGTTGCCAAGGGCTGGGACGATTCCGGCATTGATCCAAAATCCAATTCCGGCAGCAGAAATTCCGGCGGAGAGAAAAATTAAAATCCAAGTTGTGACTGAGAAAAAATATTTTCCGAAGGCTTTCAGCATTCCGAAATAAAGTGCTGCCCCGCAGCTGATTCCGAAAAATAATCCGACGATTAATCCAAAAATAATTTCATTGAAAGGAGTGCCGGAGATGAAGTAGCTGTAGGTGAAAAGCACAATCTCCGCACTCTCGCGCAGTACTGACAAAAACACTACGACGAGCAAAATGTAGAGCGGTTTTTTGCCGTCGCGAATGGAATGGCTGAGTCGTTTCAACTCGCTGGAAATAGATTTGGCGTGCTTCTGCATCCACAAAACCGTCCAGCCAATCATTGTCGCGGCGGCGAGTAAAATTAATCCGTTGAAAAATTCCTGACCCATTCCGTCGAGACTTTCGGAAATTTTGTCGGTGGAAATTGCGAGAAGAAGCGAAGCTGCGACACCAAGCCCCAAGCCACTCCAAATCCATTTCGCCCGACCAGAAATATCTTTGGTGGCGGCAGTTAAAATTCCGACGATTAGCGAAACTTCGAGGATTTCGCGAAAAACTACGATTGCGATTTGGAGCATAAAAATGGAAAATTTTGAAATTGAAAAACGAATCCACACTGCGCTCCAAGCCAATCAGATCAAGAAAAATTGTGACAAAAAATCTCTCCCTCTACATCCACTACCCATTCTGCAAATCAAAATGCCCCTACTGCGACTTCAATTCGCACGTGCGTGACGGCGTCAATCACGAAAATTTTTTGCGCGCTTACGAAACAGAATTGGATTTTTTTTCCGAAAAATTACGTGGCAGAAAAGTTACGACGATTTTTTTTGGCGGAGGAACTCCGTCACTAATGCCGATTTTTTTAGTCGAAGGAATTCTGAAAAAAATTTCGGAAATTTGGGAAATTGCTGAAGATTGCGAAATTAGTTTGGAGGCGAATCCGACATCCTTCGAAGCCGCGAAATTCAAGGATTTGCGCAAGGCTGGGGTGAATCGCTTGTCGCTCGGAATTCAGGCTTTGAATGACGCAGATTTAAAATTTTTAGGGCGCGAGCACAGCGCAAAAGAAGCGATTCAAACAATCGAAATCGCGGCAAAAATTTTTAAAAATTTTTCTTTTGATCTGATTTACGCGAGGCCGCAGCAGACGCTGAATGATTGGTCGGATGAGCTGCATCGCGCAATAAATTTTGGCACAAAACATCTCTCGCTCTACCAACTCACCATTGAAAAAGGCACAAAATTTTTCTCCGAATTTCAGCAAAAAAAATTTGTAATGCCTGACGAAAATTTGTCGGCGGAGTTTTACGAGATGACAGAAGAAGCCACGGCTGGCGCGGGGTTTGAGGGGTACGAGATTTCGAATTATTCGAGAAAAAATTTTCAATGCCGCCACAATTTAGTTTACTGGCAAGGTGGTGATTACCTCGGCATCGGCGCCGGCGCGCATTCTCGTCTTTACCTCGACGGCGAAAAAAATCGCAGCGCAATTTCAATGCTCTGTGAGCCAAATGCGTGGCTGAAAAAAGTTTCTGAAAGCGGAGCGGGAATTCAAAAATCAGAAAAAATTTCTCCTGATGAATTGTTGGAAGAGCTCATCCTCACTGGTCTGCGCCTTGCTGACGGAATCACTTCCAAAATTTTTCAAACTCATTTTGAAAAAAATCTGGAAGAAATTTTTGATTTCAAAAAGCTGGAAAAGCTTGCTGCTCAAGGCTTGATTGAAGTCTCAAAAAACCGCATCAACATCACATAAAAATCCCGCCTTCTTACAAATTCAATCATTCAAAAAATTTG